>JBBRKQ010000003.1:0-81406 GCA_038231815.1 Phycisphaerales bacterium | reverse complement strand
CGGTTAAAAGCGCGGCCGGCTTCGATAAACTCGGCATTGAGTGGATCGGTGCGGAGCTTTTTGCTGATGCGGAGGAAGGGGAGGAACTTGATTTTGGCGCAGCTGCGGACTTGGTCTTCAGGCAGTGCCGCGGTGTCGGTGGTGAATTGCTGGAGCTTTCGCAGGCCGAAGGTGCGATCTGCAACGACGGAGAGTTGGGCCTGGATGAGCGGGGCGATGAGGGCTTGGAGCTCGGGGCAGGGTGACCACGGTTTGGGCGGCGGGGCGGTGGTTGGGGCGGGATTGGATGGGGCTGGGACTGGAGCTGGGAATGGAGGTGGGATTGTGATGGACATGGGACCTCCTATTGAACCTGAAAATAGACGTACGGTAGTTTGCGCTGTGTTTGTTAGGTTGTCAAGGAGAAAGATGGAATTTGTTTGGTAATTTTGGAACGCGATGGTGGATATGGTATGTTTTATTGGGACGTAGGTGGAAGAGAGGGGTGAAAAGAGAAAAGCACCAAAGGTGGAAAAGGAAGGCGGGAGTTGGGCGTTTTGAGTCGCAAGGCGAGCAGCGATGGGGCGGGTTGCTGGGTTGGGGCTGGGTGCGGCGGGTTGGGCTGGTAGGCTGGGCTGGGCGGAGCGGAAGGCGTTTGCGATTGGGTCTGCACGTGCCGCGGCGGGTGGGAGGAGGGGCGGTTGTTGGAGTTTGCTGAAGACTTGCGAGGGAAGCATTGCTTGGGATTGAGGCGGTGAGGCAACAAGCGGGCGATTTTCGCGGGCTGCATGCTGCGGTAAGCGGAACGGCGCCTGCTCCCCTCCCTCCTGATGCCGCGCTTGCTGTGAACCGGAAGGCGGACCGAGCACCCTGGCGCGGCTGATGGCGGACGGTAAAAGTTTTACCTATGTGCCCGATACATTGTGTAACCCATGAGCTGGTACGTGCACCGGCGTTCGGTTTCGATTCGATGGTGCGAAGCGTCGGCGGGTGGGAGGCAGCTGTTTCTTGGCCGCGGCGGCGGGGTGTTGCCGCTAACCTGCCGGCCTGCGAACTCCGGATAGTGTGCGCTGCCGCGGTGGGGGTTGGCTGAGACGTGCGGTTTACGAGCTGACATTTTTTACACCATGCCTCTTTTTCCCAGCCCGATTTACCTGCTTCCCGGCCTTGCGGCCGATGAGGGTTTGTTTGCCCCGCTTCGGGAACCCGGCCGGGCGCTGGTTCCGGGCATTGATGTGCCACGGTGGATAGAGCCGATCAGCAGCGATGGCCGGCCGGAGAGCATTGAGTCCTACGCCAGGCGTATGGCTGATGCGTTGTTTGCGCATTTGCCGGTTGCTACCAGCAGCGGTGCCAGTGACGACACCGGCGGCGGTACGGGGACGGACAACCTCGAGCGCGGGAGGTTCACGCTTGGGGGCTTTTCATTCGGTGGCATGGTGGCCATGGAAATGGCGGCCCATCTGGCGAGCCGATACGGCAGGAAGGCGGACTCGGTCGTGCTGATGTGTGGCGTGCGATCGCGGCTGCAGTTTACCACGGCGTTTGCCATCCAACAAAAACTAGGTGCGGCGGTGCCGGGGTTTGTGCAGCGGCTGATCTTTGGCCCGTTTGCACGCTCATTTGCGCGCAGATGCAACTTGGGCCCGGCGCACACGCAATTGCTGGTGAGCATGGCCAAGGCCAACGACCCGAAGTTTTTGAAATGGTGCGCGGGTGCGTGCATGCACTGGCGAGCGGAGAGCGAGGGGCGGCTTGCGGAGTTTGGCATACCGATTCGACATATTCACGGCGCCCGCGATGAGATCATTCCGCCGCCACCAGCGGGTGAGCGGCAGCCCGATGTGCTGCTGCCGGATGGGGGCCATTTGATCACGTTTACTCACCCAAATGAGGTGGCGGCGGCGATGCGACAGTGGATGAAGCGGGGGTGAACTCTGCCGCGGGGCTGTGACCGTCTATCCTGCGGCATGGTTCAAATTCAAGTCAATTACGCTGGCCATAAGAAGTGCGATCTCACGCATCCTGAGGGTGCGACGCTGCGCACTGATGCGCCCAAGGACATCGGGGGCGATGCCTCCGCGTTCTCGCCGACGGACCTGATTGCCTCCGGCTTGGCTTCGTGCATTCTGACGACGATTGCCATGTTTCTTGAGCGCAGTGGCATTGATATTACAGGCTCGACGGCCACTGTCGAGAAGCACATGACGGTACCGCCAGCGCCGCGCCGCATTGGCCGCCTGCCGGTGACGGTGACGCTTCCGGCCGGCAAGGTACCGGTAGAGCTTCGCGAGCGGGTTGAAAAGGTGGGCCACTCCTGCCCGGTTCACGCCAGCTTGCACCCGGATGTTGATGCGCCGATTATTTACAACTACATTTGATAGAACTAGCTTTGATACAAGCTGGCTCTCAACGCGATCATCGCACGGTGATGAGCATTGTGACCGGTGTGCCACGCTTGGGTAGGTTTGGGCTTGCCAGAAACTCCGGTGCTTGCAGGCCGGAGTCTGGGCTGAAGACATCGACCAGTGCGATGGTCTCGGTGCCGAAGGTGGTGAGGCCGACGATTGTGCCGGCGTTGTCCGCGGCGTAGATTGTGCCTTGGGCTTTGGTGTTGGTAAAGCCGCTGCCGGCGAAGACGAAGCGAAGATTTTCGGGGGGCTTGTTGGTGGTTGAAAGGATGATCCACCGTTCCGGGGCGATTTGGGCGGTGGATCCATCGATGCCTGCTGCGGTGACGAATGAGACGGCAACTTCTGGCCCGCGCGGCGCGATGGGTTTTACTTTGCCGCCAGCCCACTCCACACGGCCGGGCTCACCGGGTTGCACGCCCAGCAGCAGCAGGGCGGCGTGAATGTGACTTGGGCGGGCGTTTGTGACGACGAGCGCTTCGTGCTCTTTGCTGTCGGGCGAGCAGGCGAGTACTTCAAGCCAGACTCGGGGCGTTTCGGGGTCGTGCACATCGACGGCGATGGTGCTGTCGATGGCAACTGTTCGCTGCTTCAAGTTCACCTTGATGAAGGGAAAAGGTGAGAGCGCTTCAGGCGCTGGTGTGGCGCTGGGTGCAATTTGTGCTGTAGGTGCGGCGGTGGTGAGCGGGCTGCCGGGCACAAATGTGCCGGCAGACTGGGCCGGGGCGGGCAGTGCTGGTGCGGGCTGTGCTGGTTCGGGCTGTGCTAGTCTGGGCTGCGCTAGTCTGGGCTGCGCTGGGGGAGATGAGGCGCAACCCTGCACTGCGACGATGGCCACGCCGATTGCGACACGAGCGATGAGAACGGTGAGTCGCAGAGGCGCTGGCGAGCGGGGTGCAGTCATGTTGTATTGAAGCGCCTCCGGCGGGGTTGGTTTGGATCGGGTGCCTGCATAGACTCTCCCCCTACCGCCATTGGTTGACGGCCGGGCCCGGTGCACGGGTGGACCGCGAACCGGGTCAGAGCTTGACGGCAGCAGCCCTAAGCGAGCTTCGTCCGGTGCCGCCGGTGTCCTGGCCGTCAACCATTGGCGGTATTTTTATGCAGCGAGCACGGATGCCGCAGAGCCGCCCTTGATTGCGTCGGTCGCTCCAGCGTCCGGATAAAAAGCCTTATTTTTCTTTTCAAGCCTCGCTACGGTACTCAAAAACCCTCTATCTGAACCGTCCTTAACGACCAGTGGCAGCGAGTTGTCCGCTACGGCGTACAAGCATGCACTCGTAGGGCCTGTTGTTTTGATATCCATCGAACCGACCACCCTTGCTTTGGCGTAGACCAACTGATGGAAACGTTTGGAGGTAGACCAGTTGACTCAGTCCTAGAGCCTTTGGACGGATCCGACTCGCTTCGTTTGACTGTTGAACCCGCGAATCTAGGCCGACTACCGACTACGAACTCTCGATGCGGCCGGCATGACCATCACGCCCGTTTCCCGTTTTCGCCCGCTCCAGATTGTGACCCGCTCCAGATTGTGACCCGCTCCAGATTCTGACTCCCTCCGGCATCTGCGATGATGCGACCTGAACCCCGCCCGATACAAAGGTGATTTGTTATGGCCGAATCGTCCTCGCGAAACTCGAACAACGGATACAGCCCGAGCTTTGCCGCGGCCAAGGCCAAGACGCTGGTGGTGATTCCGATTTACAACGAGGAGAAGTACATTCCTCGAGTGCTGGCGCATGTTTTGGAATATGCGGACAATGTGCTGGTTGTTGATGATGGATCATCGGACAAGACGCCTTGCCTGCTGGGCAAGTTTCCGGTTGAGGTGATACGGCACGCGACGAACCGGGGGTATGGGCAATCTTTGCGGGACGGGTTTAGTTACGCCGAGTGCCATGGGTTTGACTGGGTTATTTCTATGGATTGTGATGAGCAGCACGAGCCGCAGGAGCTGCCTCGGTTTGCAGAGGCCATTGCGGAGAACCGGGCGGACATTATTAGTGGTTCACGGTATCTGACATCTATGGATGAGCAGACTGCGCCGCCGGCGGACAGGCGGGCGATTAATTGGACGATCTCACAGGAGATTAACGAGCGGCTGGGTTTGGCGCTGACGGATACGTTCTGCGGATTCAAGGCGCACCGCGTGAGCGCGATGAAGCGATTGAACCTAACGGAGAATGGCTACGCATTTCCGATGCAGCTTTGGGTGCAGGCGGCTGCGCAGGGGCTGCGGATTAGCGAGATTCCGGTGAAGCTGATTTACAAAGACTTGGCCCGCACCTTTGGCAACGGGCTTGACAATGCGGAGGTGCGGCTGGCCCATTACCGCAATGTGCTGCACTGCGAACTGCGAAAGCACGCGGGTTTGCTGCCGCCGCAGGCGTTTCTTGATTTGGTGCCGTGCATGGGCGGGCATCAGCATGGTGAGGCGGATGCGGGCAAAGCCCGGCGCGAGCATGGAGCGAACCTAAGCGCGACGCGTGGGCGGCCGGGCCACACGGGGGGCTAAGCTGGGCGGCGGTTTGCAGCCGCTGTTTCCTGTTGCTTCCTATTTTGTCTTGAACCCTGTGACGCGGCTTGCGCGCACCAGTGAGCCCAGAGTCAGCACCGTGCATTCCATTACGATTACTCCCCCGCCGAGCCGCTGGGAAGGTTTGCTGGCTGGTACTGCGCTGCGAGAGCGGTCGGAACAGTCACGCCGGTTTCGGATGCAGCTTGGGATTTCGGCTGGGAAGGCAGATGACAAGCCGGTGATTATGTCGGGCCATCAGGCCGCGTTTTGGCATATGGGAATCGCGGCGAAGTGGCTTGCGCTGCACGAGGCGGGTGAGCGGTTTGGTGCCAGCACGGCGTGGGTGGTTGTGGACCATGATCCGGAGGATTTCTCGGGGCAGAACGTGCCGGTACGGGATGCGAGCGGGACACTGCGGGCAGAGCGAATCGAGCTTGCACCGGTGAAGGTAGCGGAGGCTATTCGGGCTGGGGTGCCGCCTTGTTTGGTTGAGCCGTTTGATGCGGAGCTGCGTTTGGGCGCAACGGTAAAGGCCGATGCGCTTGGCGAATTTGCTGCCAAATTGCAACTGGCCAGAGCGGCGCTGGTGCGAGCGAAAACAACGCACAGCGGGTACAGCGCTGCGATGCAGGTGGCGGTGGCCGCGGCGGAAATGCTTGAGGTTGCTGCTGGCGATGGCACGCGGCCGGGGAAGCTGTTTCCGGTTACTGCGCTGCACACGACGGACTTGTTTGTGTCGCTGCTGAATAAAATGTCGGAGTCCGTTCATGCCGCCGCTGCGTGTACGGCGGCGTACAACCTGGCGATTGCTGCAGCGCCGCACTCACGCATGGCACCGCTGGTGTGTGATGTTGCAAAGGGCCGGGTCGAGCTACCGCTGTGGCACCTGGACCGGGCGACTGGTATTCGCAAGCGGGTGTTTTTTCACACGATGGGCGGGCTGTTGCCGCAGGTGCTGGCGCCGCGGGCGCTGCTGCTGACGGGCATTTTGCGCTGGGCAGGGTGCGATTTGTTCATTCACGGGTTGGGTGGCGGCGCGACGGCGGATGCGACGACGGGCTTGGGCGGGCTGCGGGATGATGCTGGAAGTGATGCCAAGACACTTGGTGGATATGACCGCGCTGCTGAAGCATGGTTTGCTGATTGGCTGGGCGCGACGTTGTGCCCGAGTGTGGTTGTGACCGCGACGGTGCGGCTGGAACTTGGGGCTGGCGAGGTTGCCACGCCGCAGCAGGCCGCGCAGGCACGGTGGCGGGCGCAGCGGGGCAGGCATGACCCGGCGGTGCTGGGGGATGCCGCTGCCGCGGCGGAGAAGGGGCGGTTGGTACGGGCCATTGCGGGGGCTGTGCCGGGCAGCATGGAGCGGTACGGATTGTTTAAGGAGTTGCAGCAGCTGCTGGCGACGTATCGGGAATCACACACGGCGCAGCTGGGCGAACTGACTGCGGCGGCTGATCGCATCGCGGCGCTGGCGGCCACAAGTGGGATCGCGACTGACCGTACTTACAGCTTTATTCTGCACGGTGATGAGGGCGTGCGACAGCTTCGCGAGCGTATTGCCGCGGAGTTTGCGGGCGGCTGAGTTGGAGCAGGTGCTGACGGGGCGGGGTGGATGGGTTGGTGTTAGAACTCGATCGGGACGGTTCGGGAGGGCAGCAGGCTCTTGATGCCCCAGCGCTGCTCGATCTTGGTGGCTAAGGCCCGACGGGGCAGTTCTTCACCGTGTGTGAGGGCGATTTGTGGCTTGTTCTTTTTGCTGGCCAGCGAATCAAGCCATTCGAGCAGATCGGACTGGCCGGCGTGGGCAGAGAAGCCGCCGAGGGTGTGGATGCTTGCTCGCACGGCGATGCGGGTGTGCTGGATGTAGACCTCACGAGCACCATCGACGAGCATGCGGCCCAGGGTGCCGCGGCCCATGTAGCCGACGAGCACGATGGCGACGCCTTTTTTCCAGAGGTTGTGCTTTAGGTGATGGACGATGCGGCCGCCCTCGCACATGCCGGATGAGGCGATGATGATGCCGGGGTCCCAGGAGTTGTTTAGCTTGCGGGAATCTTCGCCGGTGAGCAGGAGGGCGAGTTCGGGGAGCAGCTTTTGGAAGTCACCTCCGAAGCCGGTGGCGCGGGCGTATTTGTCCATGAGGTTGGCGTGGGTGCGGTAAAGCTCCATCGCTCTGATGGCCATTGGGCTGTCTAGATATACCGGAGCACGAGGGCAGCGGCCGCTGTTGTAGAGCTCTGCGATGTGATAGAGCATCTGCTGGGCGCGGCCGACGGCGAAGCTGGGGATGATGACTTTTTTCTTTTCCCAGGCGGTTTTTTCGAGGATGCCGCGGAACTCGTCAACCGTTTCGCCGAGGGGGCGGTGGTCACGATCTCCGTAGGTGCTTTCGCAGAAGACTAAATCGGCATCTCCGAGCACGGTACCGACACGCTCAAAGTCACGCAGCAGCGGGCTACCGAGAGGGCCGATGTCTCCGGAGAACACGACCAGCTTGGTGACGCTGCCGTGGCGCAGCATCATGCTCACGCTTGCGGAGCCGAGAATATGGCCGGACTCGTGGAACTGGATGGTGATGCCGGGGGCGATTTCCTGCGGCGTACTAAGGGGCAGCGGCGCGAAGAGGTTCATGGTGGCCTCGGCATCGGCGATGGTGTAGAGCGGATTGACGTGGCCGGCTTCGCCGCTGCGCTCCCGGCGGATGTTTTCACGGGCGGCGTCGCCTTCTTGAATATTGGCCGAATCAAGCAGGATGATGCGTGTGAGATCAACGGTTGCCGGGGTTGCCCAGATTTTCTTGCGGAAGCCGCCCTCTAGCCCGCAGACGCCGTCGCATTTGACCAAGATGGGCAGCCGCCCGCAGTGGTCAAGGTGGGCGTGGGTGAGCACGACGGCATCAAGTTTGGCGGGGTTGATGCCGACGCATTCGAGGTTGCGTGCATCGGCATCGGGCTCGCCCTGGAACATGCCACAATCAACAAGGACGCGCGAGAGGCCACACTCGATGAGGTAGCACGAGCCTGTCACACCACCAGCAGCGCCGAGAGGGGTAATTCGCATGGGTGACAGTACGCGGAGCGTTGCTGGCCTAAGGCTGAGGGTTGCAGCCACAGGGCCGGCAGGGGAAGAGGCGAGGGTTTTCAGCAGGGTTTTAGGCAGGGGAAAGTTGATCGATTTTTAGCCGCCTGCTGGCTTGGCTGGGTAGCCCATGGCCTTTAGCAGCTCGACGAGTTTGTCTCGATGGTCGCCCTGGAGTTCGATGACGCCGTCTTTGACGGTGCCACCGGTACTCAGACTTGTGCGAAGTTTTTTGGCCATGGCGGTGACATCGGTTGCCTTTGGGTCTAGGCCGGTGACAACGGTGACAAACTTGCCCCGGCGCTGCTCGCGGCGGACGCGGGCGGGCTGGTCCTTTGGTAGCTTTATTGAACCGCCAGCATCGCGTGGGCACTTGCATGCTGGGATGGGTTGCTCGCAGCGTTCGCACGTCACGGGGCGCTGGAGGGCAGTGCCATCGAAAAGTCCGGCCATAGCGGCCACGTTAGCAGGCGAGTGGCTGGGACGGGGATGTGGGACTGGGATAAGGGACTGGGGCATGGGTGGAGTAATGGGGTTGCGGCTGGCTGATGTGCCGGGCCAATCGTGGATATTTTATGCATATCCTTGACTTCTCCGGGCTGGCATCGTGGGTTGTTGTGGAGCGGAAATCGCGTCTCAAAGGGCCGGTTATTCCGCTGAAAGACCCGATTTCTGTCCTGACAGCAAGCTCCGCTTGCTACGCTTCTACGTTCAAAGTTCCCTGTCTACCCGGCCCCACTTTGGCCGGGAGAAATTCTGCACTCTCACCTCTTTTGGAGCGGGCCGCCACCCGCGAAATCATGACCACCAATCTCTCGGCCCAAGGCCCCTCTATCAACGGCTGGAACGCCGACTACCTCGAGTCTCAGTATCAGGCGTTCTTGGCGGATCCGGCGTCGATCTCGCCCGACTTGGTGGGGTTCTTTCAGGGATTTGATCTTGCACAAAATACAACCATTGGGGCGGCCGGTTCGGCGAGCGGGCCTGCTGATGGCGATGCGCTGCGGGTTCACGCGGGGGTGGTGAGCGTGATTGATGCGTACCGGCGGTTTGGGCACTTTGCTGCGATGACTGATCCGTTTGGGCGCAAGCGTGCGTATCCGGCGACGGCGACATCGCTGGAGCCGGCGACGCATGGGCTGACCGGGGCGGACATGAACCGGCAGGCTGGAGTGATTTTGAGTTGTCCGCTGACGGCGGACAATCCGACGGTGGCGACGCTGATTTCGCGGCTGGCCAGCACGTACTGCGGCTCGGTGGGCGCTCAGTTCATGCACATCTCCGATGCCACGCAGCGGGCGTGGTGGATATCAGCACTTGAGGGGCCAAAGCCGGTTGTGACGAAGGACGACAAACTGGCAATTTTGACCGGGCTGGTTAAGAGCGAAACGTTCGAGCGGTTTCTGGCCAAGCGGTACCCGGGTGACAAGCGGTTTTCACTTGAGGGTGGCGAAACGCTGATCCCGGTCACCGAGCGGATTCTGGAAGTGGCGGCGGATTTGAATGTTCAAGAGATTGTCATTGGCATGGCGCACCGCGGCCGGCTGAATGTGCTGAACAACATCCTGGGCAAAACCTACGAGCAGATTTTTACAGAGTTTGAAGAGTCGTTCGAGGCTGCGTTCTCCGATGGGGGCGGCGATGTGAAGTACCATCGCGGCTACTCGGGCACGCGTGTTTTGCGCACGGGCAAGTCGCTGGCACTGTCGCTGACGAGCAACCCGAGCCATCTTGAAGCGGCCGATGCGGTGACGCAGGGGCGGGTGCGGGCCAAGCAGCGGCTTCGCGGCGACTCGGACGGCAGGCGGAGCGTGCTGCCAGTGCTGATGCACGGCGATGCAGCGGTGATTGGGCAGGGTGTGGTTGCGGAGACGCTGAACATGTCTCAGCTAGAAGGGTACACCGTGGGTGGGACGATTCACTTGGTGACGAACAACCTCATTGGCTTTACGACGCTGCCGGAGGATGCGCGGAGCGGGGCGTACTGCACCGATATGGCGATGATGATTGAGGCGCCAGTGCTGCATGCTTCGGGTGAAGATCCGCAGGCATCGGTAACTGCGGGCGAACTTGCGATGCGGTACCGCCACGAGTTCCGGCGGGATGTGTTTGTTGACATTGTGTGCTTTCGTAAGTATGGGCACAACGAGCAGGATGAGGCGAGCTTTACGCAGCCGACGCTGGATAAGCTGGTCAAATCGATGCCGGGCGTGGTGACCACGTTTACAACCAAGCTGGCCAGCGAGGGCGTGCTCTCGGCCGATGACCTGGCGCGACACCGTGCGGAGCTTGATGTGCAGCTTGATGAGGCACAGCAGCGGGCCAAGGGCAAGGCTTACGACCCGACGATTGACCCGATGGGCAAGCGTTGGGCGGGGATGGGCTTTGACTATTCGTTCATGCCGGTGAGCACGGGCATTGATGCCGCCACGCTGGGCGAAATTTGCGCAGCACTTGGACGGGTGCCCGAGGGCTTTACGCTGAACCCCAAGCTGCCCAAGGTGCTGGCGGAGCGCGCTGCGCTGCCACGGACCGGGGCGATTTCGCACGCCGATGGCGAGACGCTTGCGTTTGGCTCTCTGCTGCTGGAGGGCACGGCGGTGAGACTTTCTGGGCAGGACTGCCGGCGTGGTACATTCTCGCACCGGCACGCGGTGCTGCGGGACTTTAACACCGGCCAACCGTATACGCCGCTGAACAACATGCGGCCGATTTCTGCATCGCCGGACAACGCGGGCAAGCCGAACGAGAGCGGCGCGATCACGCAGAGCAAGTTCTGCGTGTATGACTCACCGTTGTCGGAGTTTGCGGTGATGGGCTTTGACTACGGGTACTCGCTGGCTGATCCGAACATGCTGGTGATGTGGGAGGGTCAGTTTGGCGACTTCTGCAACGGCGCGCAGACGATGATCGATCAGTTCATTGCATCGGCGGAGATTAAGTGGGAGCGGTACAGCGGGCTGACACTGCTGCTGCCACACGGGTACGAGGGGGCTGGCCCGGAGCATTCATCGGCCCGGCTGGAGCGGTTTTTGCAGTTGTGCGGCAACGACAACATGCAGGTGTGCTATCCGACGACGGGCGCCCAGATCTTTCATTTGCTGCGGCGGCAGGTGCGGCGGAATTTTCGCAAGCCGCTGATTGTGATGACGCCCAAGAGCATGCTGCGGGTGCCGACGGCGCACACGGACGACATCCTGAGCGGTCACTTCCAGGACATTATGGATGATCCGGCGTTTGATGGCTCATCGAAGGCGGCTGCAGCGCAGGACCGCTCCAAAGTGACACGGGTTATTTTGTGCTCGGGCAAGATCTTCCATGAGTTGTCGGAGCGACGGAACACGATTCATCGGGCGGATGTGGCGCTGATTCGGGTCGAGCAGTTGTATCCGTTTAACGCGGCGCTGTTTAAGAGCATCGTGGCTAAGTACCCGACCAAGGTTGAGATTGTGTGGGCACAGGAAGAGGCGCGCAACGCCGGCGCGTATACGTTCATCGCCGACGTACTGACGAACCAGCCGGACCCGACTAAGGATGATCCGAACGCTGAGCCGTTGCTGGCCACGCGATTGAAGTACATTGGCCGCCCGCAGTCGGCCACTCCGGCAACGGGCAGCAAGAAGAAGAGCAAGAAAGAGCAGGAGGCCGTGCTTACAGCGGCGATTGGGCCGATCCCCGGCGGCGGGTACGGCAAGGATGACCAGGGCAAGCCGGGAGCCGCCCCGGCCCCGGTGGTGACGCCGAGCGGGCCGGCGACGAAGACCAAGAAGTGATTTCTCGTCGGTGGGCGTTGAACCATTGCGGATTGCAAGCCGCCCGCTTTATTTCGTGATTTCGCAGAGCATTGATCACAGAACCAGCAAACCACCTATGCCATCATTTGATATCGTCAGCCGGACGGACCTGCAGGAAACCGATAACGCGGTGAACAACGCGCGGAAGGAAATTGAACAGCAGCGGTTTGACTTTCGCGGCGCCAAGTACACCTTTGAGCTGGACAAGAAGGAAAAAACCCTGACGCTCACGGCCGAGGATGGCACGAAGCTGGAAGCGCTGAAGGAGACCTTTACCAAGCATGCCATCCGCCGCAAGGTGCCGCTGCTGGCGTTTGATTTTGGTGAGTCCGAGGGCGTGGGCGGGGGAATGCTAAAGCGCGTTGTCAAGATTAAGGATGGGCTGGAGCAGGATGTTGCCAAAGACATCGTCAAGCGGATCAAGGCCAGCGGGCTGAAAGTGCAATCGAGTATTCAGGGCGAGGAAATTCGCTGCACAGCTAAGAAAATTGATGACTTGCAGGCTGTGATCACGATGCTGAACAGTGCCGCGGACCTGAAGGTTGCGTTGCAGTTTGTGAATATGAAGCGGGACTGAGGCGAGGTGCGAGTAGCGACTTTTTCGCCGCGAGCGGCGAATCTTTACCCAGTGCTTGCCCAGTGCTTGCCTCGGGCCGCTGTTATACTCCGCCATGCCTGATGCCCCGTCTTCCAGCCCCACTCCTCGGCAGCAAATGCTTGCCGAGGGCGTTTTGTCTACCAAAGGCCTCTTGAGCCGCTACCTCGTTGGCTTTAACGAGGTGACCCACGTTCGCCAAACGCCCGATCTGCCGAACCACCTCGCTTGGGAACTCGGCCATCTGGCGCTGACTATGCACAAAGTGGCGGGGATGCTTCATGCCGGCGAGCTACCGACGGCGGACTTTGTGACCGGGGACGGCACCAAAGGATCGCGGGACAAGGGCTGGTTTGATACTCAGGCGGTTGGGTACGGCTCAAAGCCTGAAGAGCGGCACGACCGCTATCCGACGCTGATTCGATGCACCGCGGTGTATGACGGCGCGTGCGACCGCCTTGCGGCGGCGGTGCTGGCCGTGCCGGATTCGAAGCTTGATGAATTGATGCCGTGGGGCCAGGGGCAGGAGTTGCCGGCGGCCATGCTGGTGATTCGGATGATTTTTCACAACGGCTTTCACTGCGGGCAGATCTCCGACCTGCGGCGGGCGCTTGGATTTCGCTCGATCTTCGCCTAAGCGGAGCCGCCCGTGTCACGCCCCCCGCTGCTGCTGCTTGCCGGCCTTGTACTTGTGCTGTGCTGTGCGCTGCGCCTGATCATTGGCCCCAGCCTGTTTGATGCGGATGGAACTTTTTTGGCGTGGGCTTTGGAGACACGGGCCTTGCGCGTGCTGGTGGCCGTGACGGTTGGCGCAGCGCTGGCGGCGAGCGGGGTGCTGCTGCAAACGCTGGTGCGCAACGACCTGGCATCACCTGATTTGGTTGGGGCCAGTTCCGGGGCATCGCTGGCGCTGATTTCAGCGGCGTTTGTCAGCCGCATTTTGAAGATTCCGGCGGAGTTGGAAACCGCATTGGCATCGCGACTGGTGGTGGCGACGCTTGGGGCGATTGTGGCGCTGATTCTGGTGGCGAGCCTGGCCGGGCGGAGAACCCCCGGAGCGCGAGGGCTGGGCAAACTGATTCCTGCATCGCTTGATCCGGCAGCGCTGATTCTGGGCGGGGTCATGGTTTCGATCATCGCCTCTGCGGCTATTGCGCTGGTTGACCACTTGATGCAGGCCGCCGGCCAGGTTCGCGCTGCGGACCTTGGAGGGCTGCTGCTGGGGACGATTCGCGACGACGTTGGCTGGTTCACCGGCGCTGCATCGCTGCTGCTGACGATTGCGATTGTCTCGAGCTGGTCCGGCAGAGCGCGGCAGCTTGATGCCATGCTGCTTGATGATGATCAGGCGGCGGGCGTTGGACTGCGGGTTGGCACGATTCGCGGACTGCTGTTTCTGTGCTGCGGCACGCTGGCGGCGGTGGCGGTGGTGCTGGCCGGGCCGATTGCATTTGTTGGGCTGCTTGGCCCGCATGCAGCGCGGATGCTGCTGGCAGGGGAGGCGGGGCGGGTGCGCCGGGGACACGAGACCGGCGGGCAGGATGCTGCCAGCCGGACAGCGGCGACGAAGCCCGACATTGCTGAGGCCATGCACGGGAAGCTGCTGGTGCTGGCGGCCGTTCTTGGTGCGATGCTTATGGTGCTGGCCGATGCCGCAGCGCGCGGGCTTGACCTTGGGACCGGCCGGCTGCCGACGGGGGTGCTGACGAGTTTGGTCGGTGGGGCAATGTTCATTGCGCTGCTGCGGCGGCGGATGGCCAGCGGAGGCTGAGCCTGTTGGCTGGTGGCACAGGGGACGGCGGGAGATCGAGAGGTGGATGGGGTCTGTAATCGCTGAATGGGTGGACACTCGGGCATGGGTTTCGCCTGATAACACTGCATGACCGGCGGATTATCGAACGCTTGGGCTTCACCCTGCGTAAAACTGGTCATGGACAGTGCCGGGACATACCGCCAGAATGTTCGCGTGCGCCCATCGGGCGCGGGCGAGGCGCATGCCGGGGCGTCGCAAGATCGTGCCAAGGGGGAAGCCGTGGGGGAGGCCGTGGGGGAGGCCAAGGAGGAGGCCAAGGCGGGGCAGCGAGACTCGGGCGATGACAGCGAAAACGGTGCGGGAAACGGCGCGGGCGCGGGGCCGACAGCGAAGTCACCGTTTATTGATCCCAGCGGCAGGACCTGTCCGCATCGAGCTCGGCTGATTGTGCGGATGCAGCGGATGGCTTTTTTGCTTGATTCAGCGATCTCGATTCCCGGCACGAAGATGCAGTTTGGGCTTGATCCGCTGATTGGGCTGATCCCGGTCGTGGGTGATGCCATTAGCATGATCCTGTCGTTCTACATCGTGGTGCTGGCGTGGCGCATCGGCGTGAAACGCAGTATTCTGGCGCTGATGGTACTGAACGTGTTCGTTGATTTTGTGATGGGACTGACACCGGTGCTTGGCGATGCCGCGGATGCGGTGTTTAAGGCGAACCTTCGCAATTTGAAGTTGCTCGGGCTGAGCCAGCGGTGGTGAGGGGCAGCGAGTGTGCGAGCTGCGAATTAGAAGTTTGCAAGGACTGACAATGAGTCAATTGCAAGCGATTTAGGCCAAACCATCAACACGCTGGGCAATGTGCTGGGTGATGGACATTCGTAGCCGCTTTGGTTCGACCAGTAGCGGGAACGCCGTAGCGAATGAGTACACGTTGTGAAAATCGCTGAAGCGGTCTTGATCGCTGGATCGCAGTTCGCCGCGGTCAATCATTGCGTACACCATCAGGCCAAAATCGTCGGTACTGGCCACGCCCCAGTGCTGCAGGACAGCGCCAGCCAAATCACCGTACTTGAGTTGCGCGAGGTGTCGCAGACCTGCGCACAGTTGTTGTCCAGTGACATGTCGTGCGGCCGCAGCGGATGGTTTCGGTCGCTTCAGCAAGCCGGGGCCGGACTGGGTGCCCGCGCAAGCTGCCTGGGTAAAGACAGCGCTGATGGTGTGACCGAGACCTTCACGCACGAAATCGAAAGCCGCCTCGGGAAAGGCAGCCGCACGTGCTTTGATATCCTCGAATTGACTTGGGGTCAGTGGTTGCACAGGGAAGGGCACTCGCGGTGGGACGGTAGTTTATACCTGATGTCGGCGAAGTGGTCCGCTCACGCAAGCTTCATCATTTATCCAGAAACGTAGGGGTTCGCGGATCCAGTCGGTGTTTCCGGGCTTTTTATCGGCCGCGGCCTTGCCCAAGCCCACGCGGGGGCCTTTTTTGATGTCGGCTGATCGGGGCATTTTCCCCGGCTCGAGCCACAGGCCCCCACCGGCAGCGAGCAGGTCACGCCCACTCCATGCACCATCAACCCCCAAGCCCTTGCACAAACAGGCTGGGCCGCGGAGGAGCGCGGCATCGGGGAGTGGCTTGTTGTTGGCGCTGCTTGGTGACGCTCGGCCGAGTGTTCGCGCAGCACGGACGAGAGAGTGACCCTCGATGACCCGCGCTGCACGCAAGAGCACTGCGGCGGGGTGGCCTGCCCGGAGGCAGGACACGTTGAGGCAGTAGTGCATGCCGTAGGTGAAGTACACGTAGGCGGTGCCGGGGTTCATCCACATTGGCTCGTTGCGGGCGGTGCGCAGGCCGTTGCGGGCGTGTGAGGCTTGGTCTTGCGGACCGGTGTAGGCCTCGGTCTCGACGATGACGGCGCGGATGAAGGCGGTGGAGCCATTAGCGAGTTTAAGTTGGCGGCAGATGATGCAACCAAGCAAGGCCTTCGCAACAATGGAGGCGGGACGGCTCAGGAACGCCACGCCGAGCAAGTTTGGTGGGTTGGTCGGTGTCAACGTCGGCATGCTTGTGGCGAGAGAAAGTATCGTGGGGCATTAGGGGCGCAGATGGCCACATTCTGGACATGCCGCGGCGGCGCTCAGGCCATGGAGGGCGTAACCGCACGAGGCGCAGAGGCCCTTTTTTTGGCGAAACCGGCGGCGGGCAGCTGCGGCGAGTGCGAGTGTTGACCATGTCGCAAGCGACCAGAAGGCGACGTTGAGGGCGAGACCCGGCCACCATGGATCGGTGGGCACGGTCACTGGAGGTGTGCCGCCGGTGAGGTAGGACTGGAGGCCCGCTGGGAGTGGAAGCTCACCGATGGCGGAGGGGCTCTGCACGCTATCGATCTGCCAATGGTTGCTGTACACAGTTCGCAGGCATCGAAACGGCAATCCGCAGGCATTGACGAGACACCGAAAGTTACGGCCTGGATCCGCCGCGGCAGCGATTTGTATCTCTGCATGAAGCGAACGGCACCATGGTTCAAGGAGTTCTTCTGCGGTAGCAGCTGGCTCCGGATTAGCGGCTAGGTCAGGCTTCCCCGGGCTCATGCTAAGACGGGCGGAGGAAGCGAGCCAGTCGCTGCTTTTGGCGATTGTGAGTGTTGAATTTGGCTGATCTGCCCGCGTGATGAGGGACATGCCAACCTGCAGGTTTGTACCGCCGCGGGCTTTGGAGCGGTGCACTGTGCTGGCGATGGCACTGGCCCAGGCAACGGAGATCGTCAGTACGCAGCCGATGGCGAGGATGATCGCAGCGCGGACCAGATCTGGAAGACGCAGCGACCACGCCTTTCCGGGCTTAGTGACTTTTGTACCGGGTTGATGTGGCACGGATGAAGTTTAGCCAGAGCATTTAATTGGTGGTACTGTGTTTATTCGCGGTCGAGGGATCGTTCGATGACGGTGTGAGCAGTTTCGACGACGGCCTCGACGGTGAACCCGAATCGCCGCTGTAGCTCCTTGAGCGGGGCGGATGCGCCGAAGCCGGTCATGCCCACGCTGGCACCTTTGGGGCCGATGTAGCGTTCCCAGCCTAGGGTGCCGGCCTGCTCGATTGAGACTCGGGCGGCGACAGAGGGCGGGAGTACCGAGTCTTTGTACGCCTGATCTTGGCGTTCAAACAGTTCCCAACTGGGCATGCTGATGATTCGGGGGCGGACGCCTTCTTGGACGAGGTGCTCGAACGCCTCGATACCGAGGCCGACCTCTGAACCGGTCGCGATGAGGATGACATCCGGGTTGCCACCCTCAGCCGCAGCGCAGGCGAGGGTGTACGCGCCTTTGTGCAGGCCAGTGGCCGGAGCGTAAATTGTGCGGTCAAGCGTGGGCATGGCCTGACGGGAGAGGATGAGGCAAACGGGTTCGTGCCGGCGGGCCATGGTGTGCCGCCACGCCTCGGCGACTTCGTTGGCATCACCCGGTCGCAGTACGGTGAGCCCGGGGATGGCCCGCAGGGCGAGAAGATGCTCGATGGGCTGGTGGGTTGGGCCATCTTCACCAACGCCGATTGAGTCGTGCGTGAAGTCGTAGATAACCGGAATCTCCATGAGCGCGGCCAGGCGGATGGCAGGGCGGGAAAAATCGGAGAAGACAAAGAACCCGCTGCCGAAGGGGCGGACTTTGCTGAGGCTCATGCCATTGATGATCGAGCCCATAGCAAACTCACGCACGCCAAAGTGCATGTTCCTTCCGGACCAACTGATTGTGGTTTTGGGGCCGTGACGATCAAAGAGTTCCTGCGGGGGGCCAAAGTCGCCGGCACCATCAAAGGTGAGGCGGGTTTTGGTGGAGGGGGCGAGGTCCGCCGCACCACCGAGGAACCATGGCACGTTTTTGGCGATGGCATTGAGTACTTTGCCGCTGGCATCGCGTCCGGCTTGACCCTTTGAGTCGGCGGGGAACACGGGGATGTCCTTATCCCATGCGGCGGGAAGCTCGCGCTTTTGGATCATCATGGTCTGCTCCGCGAGCGCTGGGTGCTGAGCTTGGTAGCGACTGTACATGGTCATCCAGTCATTGCGGGCCTTTGCGCCGCGTGCGCCCAGGCCATCTTTGAACTGGGCGATGGCTTCGGGTGGCACGAGGAACTGCTCATCTTCGGGCCAGCCGTAAAACGCCTTGGTTGCGCGGATTTCATCAGCACCGAGTGGCTCGCCGTGGGCGGTGTGAGAATCTTGCTTGCTCGATCCGTACCCGATGTGGGAATCAACGATGAGCAGGGTGGGCTTACCGCCTGAATCTCGCTGCATGCCGGCGAATGCCCTGCGCAGTCGGTCAAGATCGTTGGCATCACTGACGCGAAGGACGTTCCATCCGTAGCCGATAAAGCGGGTGGCAACATCTTCTGAGAAGGCCCAATCGGTTGAGCCTTCGATGGTGATTTTGTTGTTGTCGTAAATCCAGCAAAGATTGTCGAGCTTTAGGTGGCCTGCCAATGAGGCGGCTTCGGAGGCGGCGCCCTCCATCATGCAGCCGTCGCCACCGAGGGCGTAAACCCGGAAGTTGAACATTTCAAAGCCGGGGCGGTTGTATGTGGCGGCAAGGAACTTACTTGATATTGCCATGCCCACGCTGGTGGCGAAGCCTTGGCCGAGCGGTCCGGTGGTTGTCTCGACACCGGTGGTCCAGCGATACTCCGGGTGGCCGGGGCAGCGGGAATCGATCTGGCGGAAGCGTTTGATGTCATCAAGCGAGACGGAGAGCTTGCCCACCTGCTCGTACTTGGCGTTTACGGCTTTGACCTGGGCTAAGTGCAACAGGGAGTAGAGCAGCATTGACGCGTGGCCCATGCTCAGCACGAACCGATCGCGGTTGGGCCAGATTGGATCTTGTGGATCAAAGCGGAGAAACTCGTTCCAGAGCAGGTACGCGACGGGGGCCATTGCCATGGGTGTGCCGGGGTGGCCGGAGTTTGCGGCCTGGACCGCATCCATGGAGAGTGTGCGGATGGTGTTGATGGTTAAACGCTCGCGGGCTGCACTGGTCAGGTTGTCAGGCTTGAACGTTTCCATAGTGTGTTCCGGTTTGGAGCGGGTAAGAGTTGGCAAAAACAGATGAAGATAATGCGGCGATCTTTGAGTGTCTTTGGCGCTTATCCATGCGACAGCACGATTGCACGAGGGCCGAGTACTTGTGGAGGATTATTGATCGGGGTTACTCAGCAGGTTTGATTGTTCCGGGAACGGCGCTGGCCCCGTGCCAAGTTTGCTCACGAAGGGAGATTGTGGGTTTGGGCGAGGTATCGGGCGAAGCTCACTGTTGTACGCCGCAGGGCAAAGGCTTTGCTATGGTTCAACCTGCGAATGAAAGCAATTGCTGCCAGACGCGGCGGTTCGTGTTTTTATAAATCGACTCTGCCAGCACTCTTTGGCTTGGACTCTTCTATGAATATGTACGACACTGCCGAGGGCAAACGACTGGCGATGAACAAATCTCAGCAGGGGCACTGGAACCGGTGGGGGCCGTTTGTTTCTGAACGTGCATGGGGCACGGTTCGTGAAGATTACAGCAAGGACGGCGCCGCGTGGGACTATTTCCCGCATGACCATGCCCGCTCGCGGGCGAACCGATGGGATGAAGATGGGATCGCGGGAATTTGCGATCGTCATCAGTATCTGTGCTTCGCGCTGGCGATGTGGAACGGGAAGGACCCGATCCTAAAAGAGCGGATGTTCGGGCTTACTGGAGCTGAGGGGAACCATGGCGAGGATGTTAAGGAGTACTACTTTTACCTTGACAGCACGCCAACACACTCGTACATGAAGTACGTGTACAAGTACCCGCACGCGGCGTACCCGTATGACCATTTGGTGCGAGAGAACCGATCGCGCGACAGGTCTCAGCGTGAGTTTGAACTGGTTGACACCGGGATCTTTGATGAGCACCGGTACTTTGATGTGCAGGTTGAGTACGCTAAGGCGGGAGCTGAGGATATTTTGATCCGGATCAGCATCAGCAATCGCGGGCCGGAGGCTGCGGAAATTGAGATGCTGCCGACGGTGTGGTTTCGCAACACCTGGAGCTGGGGACGTGACAACCGGCGACCGGTGGCACGCGCGAAAACATTTGGTGGGGAGGGCACGTTTGCGATTTCGACCCTGCACCGGTCGTTGGGTGAGACGGTGCTGTACTGCTCCGAGGCTAATGAATTGCTGTTTACGGAGAACGAGACGAACTGTGAGCGGCTCTCGGGCTCGCCCTCGGCAACGCCGTACTTGAAAGATGCGTTTCACAGCTACCTGATTGATGGCAAGCGTGATGTGGTGAACCCCAGCCAGACCGGGACCAAAGCGGCCGCGCGATACAAGCGCACGGTTCCGGCCGGCAAGACTGTGACGATTGATCTGCGGTTTGCCGCGTGCGGGGACGGGAAGCTACTGACTAACCCGTTCGCGGACTTTGACAAGCTGCTGGCCGAGCGCATTGCCGAGGCCGACGCGTTTTATGATGCGGTGCTGCCGGCCCACCTGTGCTGTGATTCAAAGATGATCACGCGCCAGGCATTTGCCGGGATGCTGTGGTCGAAACAGTACTACCACTATGTGGTGAGTGATTGGTTGGAGGGTGACCCATCACTGCCGCCGCCACCACCGAACCGCAAGGATGCGCGGAACAGTGATTGGGGTCATTTGTTCACGCGCGATGTGATCTCGATGCCGGACAAGTGGGAGTTTCCGTGGTTTGCATCGTGGGATCTGGGGTTTCACTGCATTACGCTGGCGCGGGTTGACCCGCAGTTTGCCAAGGACCAGATACTGCTGATGCTGCGCGAATGGTACATGCACCCTAACGGGCAGATTCCGGCGTATGAGTGGGATTTTCATGCCGTGAACCCGCCGGTGCTGGCGCTGGCGGCCCGCACGGTGTTTGATGTTGAGCTGCAGCAGACGGGTGTTGCGGACTACGCGTTCCTGGAGCGCGTGTTTCACAAGATGATGCTGAACTTTACGTGGTGGGTCAATCGCAAGGACTCGCACGGGAAGAACATATTTCAGGGTGGATTTCTTGGGATGGACAACATCGGAGCCTTTGACCGTGACAAGCTGCCGCCGGGCTTTATGCTGGGCCAGGCCGATGGCACAAGCTGGATGGCGGCGTTTGCCAAGAGCATGCTGACGACGGCGCTGCTGCTGGCTGAAAAAAATGCGGCGTACGAGGACTCTGCGAGTAAGTTCTGGGAGCATTATGTTTACATCGCCAATGCCCTGAACAGTTTGAAGGACCCGAAGAACTCGCTGTGGGATGCCAAGGACGGTTTCTTTTATGACCACTTGCTGTCGGACCATTTGGATCCGATCCCGGTGCGGGCACGCACGATGGTGGGATTTGTACCGCTGTTTGGAGCATCAACGGTGCGGGCGGACATCTTTGATCGGTACCCGGAGTTTCATCGCCGGCGGGAGTGGTTCATCAGCCACAAGCCGGACTTGATTGAGAGCGTGGGACCGATGGTTAAGCCCGGGCCTAACAATTCGGTGATTCTGAGCCCGGTGCGGCACGAGCAGCTGCGACAAATGCTGGGGTACATGCTTGATGAGAAAGAGTTTTTGTCGCCGCACGGTGTACGGTCGGTCTCGAAGTACCACAAAGACAACCCGCTGAATCTGAATATTGATGGGCAGCGCTACACGCTGGATTATGAACCGGGCGAATCTATGACTGATGTGTTTGGTGGTAACTCAAACTGGCGCGGGCCAATTTGGTTGCCTGTCAACACGCTGATCGTGTACGCGCTGCGGCAGTATCACCTGTATTACGGCGATTCATTTCAGATTGAGTGCCCGACTGGTTCGGGCAAGATGATGAACCTGGAGCAGGTTTCATGCGAGATTAGCCGGAGGCTGACAAGCTTGTTCCTGCGCGATGAGCAGGGCAGGCGTGCGGTGTTTGGTGAGTGCGAGCTGTTCCAGAATGACCCGCACTGGCGGGATTTGATCCCGTTTCACGAGTATTTTCACGGCGATACTGGCCGCGGATGTGGGGCGAGCCATCAGACCGGCTGGACGGGGCTGATCGCGCAGATCATGATTGGGGCGAATGAGAAGGGAGTGGGTGTGTGAGGATAATGGCCAAATGGCCAAATTGATAGATATGAAGCAAGTCGCTGCGTGAGGTAGCGGTGGGTTGGCGGCCGGATGAGGTTGAGGCTGAACGCTCGGAATCGCCATCGAACACTCCGCCGCCGGACAGTGAGGTCAATCAACCCACCGCGTGATGGTGTACACGGGCTTCTTATCCACCCCGCTGGTTGCCAGCACCCGCGCGATGGGTCGGAGCCAGTTGTTGGTGTTGTGCATGAACGCGGTGGCCGGGGTTGAGCCTGCGATGCGGTTATCCTCATCGGATTCATCAACGAACAGATTGTCGCTGCGGGTTTGCACACCCTTGGCCGTGAGGCTGCGATAGGTGGTCTCGACGGGATCTGGCCTCGTCTCAAAGTTCACGTGGCAGTCGTTATAGCCGATGTTGCCCTCCCACGTGTTGCGACCTCCGTGGATGGCGAGCGTGTTGGAATTTGTGCCCACTGCTCCGGGAGCAAGCGTCCAGACGCCGGGGTGCGGCGAGGGTGCGACATCATTCCCGGTGACACCTTGGTAAAGCGGGCCGCGATTGCCGAAGACGGCCTCTGTGGGAGTGAATGTGTTCCTCCACGCCGCGCTGCGGGCGGTGCCGCCCAGCATCAGGGCCTGGGCGTAGGAGTTGTTTGATGTACCCTTGGCTCTTCGCGGGGTGTTTTCGGCGTCGCCTTGGCCCTCTTCCGGTGCGGCGGTGCCGGAGAAGCCGGGGTCCCACAGTGCATCGCTGCCGCCGCCGACGGTGCAGGCCTTTGGATTCTGCGTCTGGTAATCGTCATCCACTCGCACACTGGGTGAAACCTCCGCTGGGCTTATGAATAACTCAGGCGTGATCGAGCCGTTCCAAATCAGGATTGAGAGCAGGTTGCCGGTATTGTCTTTACCAGCGTGACCGGCCTGATCTTGGTCCGGCCCCGGCCCGGGCACGGTTGTGTTGTTGCGATCAATCGCTGAGGGAAGCGGATAGAGATCCTTGTTGTTGATGGACCAGGAAATCATCGCCAACATGGTTTGCCGCACTTGATTAGCATCTTTGATCTGTCTGCTGCTGCCGGGGCGCCTGGGTGGATTCAAGGCGATCAAGACTGCGACAATCGCGGCGATTGAAAGCACCACCACGATCAGTTCAATAAATGTCATGCCTCGGCGATTCATTGGCGTGGGCTCCGGTGATCTCCGCCGACCGGCATGGACATAGCAGAGCGGCGGGGGTGCTGCTTGTCTGTACGGCAGCTTCCTGCCAGCGGACTCACCCAATTGCCGAGCAATTTATGTGATTGCGGGCGAGGTTGGTTTGGGGGGGGCAGTTCCGGTTGCAGGCTTGGTGAACCTTGGCCATGAATGTGCGCACGTTAGCGATACGGTTTGCGAGCAGTGAGCCGGCGGCGATGAGGATGCCGCTGGCGTCATTGCGTTGTTGGTAACGCGTGCGGAGCCGGATTTGGTGTGCGTGAGCAGCGACCCGCCCCGCCTAAGTTGCGGCAGCACGGGTGTGAAGGGTGAGAGTCGGCAAAGTCGCCGCAGCTGTGAGGGGGGGACCGGTTCGATGCGAGGGCCAGCGGTGCGGCAGTCCAAATTACGTGCCATGCGCCCGATGAGAGGATTATGCCAGAATGGGCATGCAGTCCGAAGAATGCTCAGAAGTGGAGCGGCTTTGGTCAGCCATTTTTATTTCCAACGCTTTGCTGCGTCCCAAGTAAAAACCAAGTGAGCCCGGTGGGAATTGAACCCACATGACCGATTAAAGTCTGCGGATTTTAAGTCCGCTGCGTCTGCCATTTCGCCACGGGCCCGTGGACGGTGTGGTAAGCCTTACCGTGCGGCAGGATAGGGCCAAGAGCGGCCCGGACTGAGAACTTCTGTGCCTTGTCCGCTTGGCTGGCTGTTTGGTAGCCGCGGGCTTTTTTGACTGTCCGCAGCAACTGAAAAGGTCAAGAGTCCGGAACGGTGCCGATGGAGCGGATCTTTTTAGCCGATTAGAAGCGGTCAGAAAGGTCAGAACTTGGCCGTGAACAAGCGGCAATGTGTTCGTTCGGAGGCCGGGTGTGAAATGGCCGGTTCCCCGGCTGGATTGCATCCCCGGTGTGTTGCCGGGAATGTTCGGTGTTGTCTTACCGGCGTATGGCTCATGGAGTTACTTGCAGCACATTTTGATCCTTTGGCGAGAGTCATGCCACCCTTTGGTGCGGCTGCCGTAGTGAACGCGATCGTTTTTTACGTGTTGTTTTACCGGATCCGGGCTGCGGCTGCCCGGCGTGGTACCGCGTGGTGCGTCGTGCTTGTGGCGGCGGCGTTCCCGGTGCTTGCGGGCTCTGGCTTGGATTGGCTGAATGACCGACAGTTGTCGCACCCCGGGGTGACCGAAAATCTGCTGCGGCTGGTGGTTACTTCGCTGCCGAGTTCACTGCTGCTTGCTTTGGTGCTTGCGCACGACACAAGATCGTGGGTTGTTGGCTTGGTGCCGCTTGCCGCCGTGGCGGTTTCGTGTTTCATGGTTGGGGCCACCATTCGCTGGGAGTTCGCGTTTGCGACGTGGCAGCTTGTATGCGTGTGTGGCTTGATGCGATTTGCGCAGCCCGCGTGGGCCATTCGGGCACGGTCCGATAGTGCCGAGGAAGCCAGAGGGCCGCTTAGTTCAGGCCGACCGTATCCGGCTGACGGTGCTGGTCGTGCTCCGGCCGGGCACAACTTCTAAAAGTTCAACCTTGCCTCCGTGTTCGATCACGAAGCGTGCGCCGGGGATTTTGTCGAGGTCGTACTGCGCACCTTTCACCAGCACATCGGGCTTGATAGCGCGGATGAGCTTTTCCGGAGTGTCATCGGAGAAGACGACAACGGCCGACACGCACTCGAGCTCACCGAGGAGGGCTGCGCGGTCATCCTGGTTGTAGATGGGGCGATCGGGGCCTTTGAGGCGCTTGACCGAGGCATCATCGTTAATGGCGACAACGAGGAAGTCACCCAGTGCGGCGGCGCGGCGGAGGAGGGAGACGTGACCGGCATGGAGCACATCAAAGCAGCCGTTCGCTACGACAACGGTTGGCTGTTTGGCACTAAACTCAGCTGCCCCCCCATTGCCCCCGGTGCTGCCCCCGGTGCTGCCCCCGGCGCTGCCCCCGGTACTGCCCCGAAGTGCTCGGAGTTCAACGAGCAGTTCATCGAGCGAGCGGTGCTTTCCGGCGGACTGGCTTTCGCGGGAGAGGATGTCACGGTGGATTTTGTCAAGCGGGATGGGCACGACGCCAAATTGCTCGACCTCAAGGCCCGCCGCGGCGTTGGCAAAGCGGACGGCATCAAACCAGCTCATGGCGTTGGCGCGGCCAGCGGCAAGTGCGGCCAGCACGATGTCGCCGGCACCGGTGACGTCGTAAACCTGGCGGGCGACAGTGGGAACGACACGGGCATCACCGCTGGCTTCGAGCAGCATGGCACCTTGCTTGTCGAGCGTGATGACAACGGCGTCCATCTCCAGCTCACGGACGAGCTTTTCAGCAAGCTCTGCGTAGGACTCTGGCTTGGCGGCATCGCCTCTGGGTTTGCCGGCGGCGAGTTCCGCCTCCGAGCGATTGGGAGTGATGGTGCTGGCGCCGCGGTACTTGGAGTAGTCGGCGATTGCGGCGGGGTCTACAAGCACGGGCTTGCCGGCAGCACGGGAAAGCTCGATGACCTTGCGGCAGAGGTACGGGGTGCAGACGCCCTTGTTGTAATCTTCAATACAGACGACATCGCACCCAGCCAGCGCGGCGGAGAACCGGGCGAGGAGGGCATCGGCCACGATATCGCTGATGGGCTCGCGACTTTCGTAGTCAAGCCGGAACATTTTCTGGGCGTGGCGGTGCTGGGCCAGACCGATAAGTGACTGCTTGACCGTGGTGGGGCGTGATGCATCCGCCACCACACCGGCGGTGCCGATGCGGCGGGATGCGAGTTCGGCGGTCAGGGCCACACCGGCTTCATCATTGCCCACGACGCCGAAGCAGTGGATGGTGCCGGACATGACGGCCATATCAAGGCAAACGTTGGCGGCACCTCCGGGGCGCTGCTCGGTATGGCTGACGGCAAGGACGGGCACGGGGGCATCGTTGCAGAGCCGATCGACATCACCGTGGGTGAGCCGGTCGAGCATGAGATCACCAACGACCAGCGCGGTGAAAGGCTTGAAGTGGGCGAGATGGTGGAGCAGGGTGGACATGGTCTTTGATACGGCCTGCTTTGGTTGGGCCAGAACGTAAAGATGAACGCGGAATGTAGAGATGGAGGCGGAACGTAGAGGTGAACGCAGAGTTCGCGGAGGATTCGAGGCAAGAAACGCAGAGAAAAGCAGGAAGGCAGGAGGGTTGGCGAAGGGTTTGAACGGACACACTCACTTGGACCCGGCCGGCAATTGTGCTCCTTCCGGTTCGCCCTGACCCGTGGCGAGGCCGATCTATTAACTCTACCAAACTCGCAGTAGCATGACAATCAAGCCTAACCGCTTTGGACGAACATTTCTGACAGCGACAGCTTCACACCCCCAACCCATCAATCTAGCGCCGCCCCTGCCAATTTTGCCTTTGGTATTCCTACGCGTTCCTTGTCTTGAATCCTCTGCAAACTTTACGTTGATCTCTGGTTCCGCTTTATGTTCCGCGCTGCGTTCCGCTCTGCGTTCATTTCTACGTTTCGCTGGGCTGATCTCTGTGTCCACTCAGCTCGCGACAGCGGCCGGAGCGGGCGGCATCATTGCTTCAATTTCAGCGATGCGGGCAACGACAGCGTTGTTAATGCCGGAGCGTACAAACTTGCGGCACTGCTTGAGCGCTGCGCGAATGCTTCGCGCTTCTGATGAGCCGTGGGCGATCAGGCAAATACCGTTCACGCCAATGAGTGGTGCGCCGCCGTGCTCGTGGTAGTCGTTCTTCTCAAACATGTTCTTGAAGATCGGTTCAAGGCGAAGCATCAGGTCTGGGTCCGCATCGATCACCTCTTGGCAGATGCCCTTGATGAGGTTGGATGCCATGCCCTCGGCCATCTTCAGCAGCGTGTTGCCCACTAGGCCATCAGTCACCACCACATCACAGATGCCGCTGAATAAATCGCGGCCCTCGACATAGCCAATGTAATTGATGCTCGGAGTAGCCTTTAGCAGCTCGTGCGTGGCCTGAATCAGGTCCGTGCCTTTGCCTTCCTCCGAGCCAATGTTCACAAGGCCGATGCGCGGATTGGTTTTCTTGTTCAGCACCCGGGCCACGGTCTCGCCCATCAGGGCGTATTGGTGCAGATGACTCGGCCGAGGCTCTGGGTTCGCGCCCGCATCGCACAGCTCAACCGGGCCGTGAAATGTGGGAATCGTCACGACGATG
This sequence comes from Phycisphaerales bacterium, assembly GCA_038231815.1. GTDB lineage: Bacteria > Planctomycetota > Phycisphaerae > Phycisphaerales > UBA1924 > CAILKP01. Next base: position 53,816 of record JBBRKQ010000003.1, on the reverse strand, counting down.
CCGGGGCGGTGAAGGCCGGGCAAACGACGCATGAACCGCGTCGCCGCGGCGACGCATGCGCCGGTGTTACCTGCCGAGACAACGGCATCGGCCTTGAGCTTGGTGATCGCATCGCCATCGGGCGCTGCCATCTCGGCCATGCGCACCAGAGAGCTGTTGCGTTTGTTGCGGGTGGCTTCCACCGGAGACTCATCCATGCCGATGATCTCGGTGGTGTGAGCAAAGACCAGGCGGGGATCCTTCACGCCAGCCTCAGCCAGCCAATCACGGATGTACGGCTCATCGCCGATGAGCACCAGTTGCTCATCGGCTTCCATGTCGGGCAGAGACTGAACACAGCCCTTGAGAATCGCGTCGGGAGCGTTGTCGCCACCCATTACGTCAACTGCTAGACGCATGGTTGAGTCATCCATAGTAAAGGAGCAATCCGGTGAACCATCCGGCCGAGCGGCGGAGCCGATTTGGCACAGAGGCGGGAGAAGCACGAGCACGAGGCAAATAACGAAAACACGAGGGACAGAGCAAGAGCTCGCGGCGGGCCCACTGGAGCGCCGGCCGCGGAGCGCAAGCGTACGAGCATAAGTCCGCAAAAACTTTCCAGCAACGGATTGCGGTCATTCTCACCAGCGCTTGTCGGTCGGCCCGTTGCTGGGAAAATACACGGCGATGTGCGCACATTCCGAAAGCGGCGCGGCCGCGGCTTTATCTGATGGTGCTTCATCGGCCGCCGGTGGGCTAGCGAACCGTGGATGTGCAACCACCGCTACGAATTCTGATTCGCAGCGGTGGGTGAGTTGTACTTTAAAAGAGCATCACCGACGGAGGTAGCCTGCTGTCAGATCTGCCGCGGAGTTTTGACTTGCCGGAAAGACCTGCCTTGCGGGCAAGATCAAATCTTACTGGCCGGCCTTGTTCTTCTTCTTCTTGACCATGCCGATTCCCAGCTTGGGAACGACAACCTTCAGGCCCGGGCGAACATAGCCAGACTCCGCGGCAGCGCGGTGGTGCTGCTTGGGCATGCCCGACACGGGGTCTTGGCCGACGGTGATGGCGGTCAGAGCGTGGTGAGCGCGACGGCGGCGAGTGCGGCCGTACGAAATTTTCTGGACGGGATTCATGGCCAATTCCTTGATGCACGGTCGGGCAGAGGGCTCGTCACCTTTGGCTGCGTCCTACCGGTCCTGGCATTCGGGGATCAATTGCAAATCGGCGGGCCCACGGCCAAACCGACGATCCTTCGGGCGAAGTACAGGGCGGATAGGGTAGATGGTTGGCGGGCGGAGGGCAAGTTCGCGGGAGACAATTCGGATTTCGGTAGGTTTGAACGCGACGGGGTGGGCTTTGGTTTTATAGCGGACGTGGCATAGATTTCGTAAGCATTAATGCTTATATTCATTGATCTCGCCATGGTTGATCCGTTGGATTTCGCTGAGGCGACTTTGGCGGGCGCAGCGGTGTGGTAACAGGACAATCGGGTCAAGCGAACGATGGAATTGTGCGGGCCAGCGGAACGTGTGGGGCCTCCAAATTGAGACCCACCGAATTGACACGGAGTGGTATGCAGCGTGCCGAGGGCTTTGGCGGCGGGGAGGTGTAACGAATTTTTAGGATTGCTGATTTGAGCCGATTTGTTACGAATTGCAACGACAAGCGACAAGCGCAGCACGTGATGATGCGGTTGGGGAAGGCGGAGGGAGTGCTGATTCATAGACCCGCCGCACCGACGCGCCTATGCTCTTTCTGTCCGCAATGCGGACCAATCGCCTCGGTAGCTCAGTTGGTAGAGCAGCTGACTCTTAATCAGCGGGTCAAAGGTTCAAGTCCTTTCCGGGGCATTTTCGCGATTGGAGCCCGATTTCTTCGGGCTCTTTTCATTTTTGGGTGAATTGTTTGCGTGGGGAGTGCCGGTGAACGCTTTCGGCAAGTCGCGGGCATCGCGCATCTTGGGACACTTTGGGGATGAGAGTGCCGGAAACCTCCCCCCAATAATCGTCGATGTCCATCCTCGCGCTGCACCACATCGCCATCATTTGCTCCGACTATGCGCGGTCCAAGCAGTTTTACACGCGCACCCTCGGCCTGACGGTGCTCGCGGAACACTACCGCCCGGAGCGAAGTTCCTACAAGCTTGATCTTGCCCTGCTGCCGCCGGGCTTGCCGGTGCAGGCTGGGCAGCTTGGTGCTGCGCAGCCCGCGGTTTTGCAGATTGAACTCTTTTCCTTTGCTAACCCGCCGCCACGACTGACGGGGCCGGAGGCCTGCGGCCTGCGGCACCTTGCGCTGCTGGTGAGCGACCTTGCAGCAGAGATTGCCCGCCTCGCTGGCCACGGTGTGGCGGCCGAAGCTGTTCGGATTGACGAGTACACCGGCCAGCGATTCACGTTTATTCGTGATCCGGATAACTTGCCGATTGAGTTGTATGAGGCGGCAAGTACTTGAGCGCGGCTGCGTGTGGTGGTTGCCCGTTATGGCCGCCCGCTTAGGCTAGCGCAGCTCGCGGAATACCGCTCTGTGTTTACTCCCCCTTTCGCCCCCGTCGGCCTAGCTCCTCCATTAAGTCCATCTGCACTTCCTGAATCTGTATCAGCCGTTGCCATTGGTGTGTGAGGAGTTGATCCAGCTTGGTGTGCACCAGCCGAATCTCAAGCTCCGCCTTTAGGTTCACCCTGTAGTCATGCTCGGAACGCATGCGATCTTTTGCGGCCTGACGATTCTGGCTCATCATAATGACCGGGGCCTGCAACGCGGCGAGGGTTGACAGCACGAGGTTTAGAAGAATGAACGGGTAAGGGTCAAACGGGATGGCGAGTAACATGCCGATGTTGAGGCACATCCACACGACGATTAGCGCGCCGAAGAACAATATGAACGACCAACTGCCGCCGAATGCCGCGACTTTGTCTGCCATGCGCTGGCCCAGCGTGAGTTTCTCACCGAATTTTTCATTGAGATTCGCGGCGATTGTCTCCTGATCTCTCAAGGCCGCCACCACCTGCTCATCGAGCGTTGAAAGCTCGCCACGCTCAACTTCAAGCAGTGAACGGACAAACTCCGCCCGGTACTTGGCGTTGCATGACCCGCAGACGAACTTGCCATCGCCAAAGTCTGGATGTTCACGGCGAATCAGATCTGCTGGCCCATGCCGCACCGCTCCGGCGGGAAGCATTGTGCGCTTGGCGAACCGGTTGCTGCAGACTGCACAGGCTTCATCGCTGGGTTTGGCGTGTTCCATATGGGGAGTTTAGTAGCGGGTTTGTGGAACGCGGCGAGCACTACGCAATACAGTCCTAGATTGCATCGTCGCTGTGATTCGATCTGCCTCAGGTCGCTGCGGCGAAGGCTGTGGCAAGCCCACTGATTTGACATCGCAAGCCCGACAACGACCGGGACGACGCGGTGCCCCTTGCCTTAAGGTCTTAGCGAGCCGGGCGCCCATCTACTTGTCTGGCTTCGCTGGCGGTGCGGCTGGGAGGGAAGGCGGTGTCGAGGTCACTTCTTTCGCCTTCGGCTGCGTCTTCAGCGCGGCGAGGACCTTCTCCGGCACCGGCGCATCGGGGATCGGCTCGAGCTTCTTGCCCTTCTCGTCCTTCTTTTCGCCCTTTTTTTCTCCCTTGCTCTCTCCCATTTGGGGCTCGCCGTACTTCTCCTTCGATGATGCGAAGATGCCCTCGAGTGCCTTGGCCTCTCCCTCGGCGAGGAAGTACGCCCCGTGAAGCTGGCCCCAGGTGCCATCGCCGCCGGCCTTGGTCAGGCACTTCATGGTCTCGATGCTGGTTCCCAGCCAGAGCCGATAGAGCGCGAGCTTGGGCGTGGCCTTGTCTTTGCCCGCGAAGTTCTCCAGGAACGAGTTCAGCCCGCCGCCAATGGTCGCGACGCTTTTCTTATCGCCGTTGGGATTGCTGATCGTCGCGCTGTGGATCCACACGTTCTTGACGCGATCAAAGATGTAGTAGCTCGTTTCGGTGGTGTCATCTTTGCCCGGCTGTTTATGAACATAAAACTGGAAGGTCTCGCCGATATTCCAGTTCCAGACCATGTGCGTGTGGCCCCCCTCGCCCTCACCGCCAAAGCGATTGTGCAGCGTCAGGGGGTCTGCGGCGGTGACGATTGGATGCAGCGTGGCCGTGGTGTCCCAGATGGAGAAGATGGTGCGGCGCTCGGTGTCGCTGTTGTGTTGGATGCCGCAGTAGCCGCCCGCCGGCTCACCGGGGTGCCAGTTGGCCCCGCAGTAGTAGATGTTGGGCGCAGTGGCGAGCACGGTGATCTCGCCGTACAGGCACGTTGCATTCGTCTGCCCGTCAAGATCCCACCAGAGATGCTGGGCGAAGGCCTGCGAAGCCATCAGCGCGGAGGTGACAAAGGCGAACAACGATCGGAGTGTGGTGTTCATGGCGGGTTGAACGATTTGATTCCCTTTCGTTAGCATGGAGAACATCATGTTACCCCTGCGGGTTTGCCGAGAGCTTTTAGGTCGTTGCGCCCCGACCCCCCCGGCATCGTCTATAGCGTCATCACTGCATGCTTTTTCGCGTGACGCCGGCCGCATCGACCGGTCGCTGATGCAGTACCTCGAATGCGAAGCCGCTCGTAGGGGTGCGGGGACTCCGGCATCTCCATCCCCAGAAGGAAAAGAAAGCACGGATTCGGCGATGATCTGGGACCGCCCACCACGACGATCCGATGGGCGTCACTCGAAACATCGATGCGTATCACGCGAGAGATCTTCGAGCCGCAATGCAAGCGACGTTTTGGGACCCCCAATCCAAATCGCTTGGCCACACAGCGATTGCACTCCCACTGCCATCTGTGGCACTGTATTATGGGCATCGGGTACGATTCGGTGGGCAATTTAAGATGCTGCGTACGGTGGTTCGGTGGCGATGGAAACACGGAAAACAACAAGAAATTTTGTTGTAAATCGGCTTGGCCGGGTGAGATGTCCATGCGAATCGGTGTGGGTACTAAATGTCGAGTCGACCAGATGTTGAACCTTGATTGTGAGACCTGCGGCGACTGGACTCGCCTTCAAATCGGTTGTCGCGGCTAGTGTTCCCGCTCACTGCAGCGCGATGGCTGCGGGTTTGTGAACGAAACGCCCATGCGGGCATTGGAGACTCCATGCCACTTGCTCTTACCGCTGGCCTGATTTGCTGCGGCGTTACCGCTTTTTCTGCTCATGCTGGCGCACTCGCCCGCTTTGAGGCTGGCAAACCCGCCGCGGAAAAACCTGCGGGCGAAGTGACTGAGCCGGGCCAGATGGCGCAGGCGATCCGGCCTCCCGCGGTGCCGCTGGTGGCGCATGATCCTTACTTCAGTTGCTGGTCAATGTCTGACCATTTGTACGATGAGTATCCCAAGCACTGGACGGGCCGCATCTTTGGTATGGTGGGCATGATCCGGGTTGACAACAGGACGCAGCGGTTCATGGGCTCGCCGGTTGGGATTGACCATGTCACGCAAACCAGCGTGAAGGTGAGTGCGACGCAGACCGTGTACACCTTTGACTGCGGGGCCGTTGAGCTGACGGTGCGGTTTATCTCACCGTTGCTGCCTGATGATTTAAAGCTGCTCGCGCGTCCGGCGACGTACATCGTGTACTCCGTCAAGAGTAACGATGCTCGCCCACACGAGGTGCAGGTGTACTTTGATGCTTCGGGTGAGTGGGCGGTGAACAACACTGATCAGCAGGTGACCTGGAACCGGATGGATGTTCCCGGGCTAAACGTGATGTCCATCGGCTCGATCGATCAAAAGATTCTTGGCAGCAAAGGCGATGATCACCGTATCGACTGGGGCCACTTCATGGTCTCGACACCCTCAACCGGTAGCAAATCTTGCTTCGGTGACGATGCCGATGCACGCAGACGGTTTGCCGATCGCGGAATCACGCTCGAGGCAGATGACACGGCCAAGCCCAGAGCGGTGCGTGACCGCTGGCCCGTGCTGAGCGTGGTGCTTGACATGGGAGAAGTTGGTGCGGCACCCGTTGAACGCCATATGACCCTTGCGTACGACGATGTTGAATCAATCCAGTATTTGGGTACCAATCTGCCCGGCTGGTGGCGAGGCGGCGAGAAGATCAGCAAAGCGGGCTTGGTGCAAATGGCGGAGGCCGAGTATGGCTCCATCCGCACACGGTGCGATGCGTTTGATGCGTCACTACGGGCAGATGCCCTCAAGGCCGGCGGCGAGAAATACGCCCAGCTTTGCGAGCTGCTGTACCGCCACTCAATTTCTGCGCACAAATTGGTAGCCAATACCGACGGCCGCCCGTTCTTTTTCTCAAAGGAAAACTTCAGCAACGGTTGCATTGCGACGGTAGATGTGACGTTTCCTTCGTCCGCACTTTATCTGGCGTACAACCCAACACTGCTCAAGGGCATGTGCGATCCCATCTTTGATTACTGCGATAAGGGCCGCTGGAAGTTTCCGTTTGCCCCGCACGATTTGGGGCAGTACCCGCTTGCCAACGGACAGGTCTATGGCGGCGGTGAGAAGACCGAGACCGACCAGATGCCGGTTGAGGAATCCGGCAACATGTTGATTTTGGCCGCGGGCATTTGCGTGCGTGAAGGCAGCGGCGAGTACGCCAAGAAGAATTGGAAGAACCTGACGACCTGGAAGGACTATCTCGTAAAGAACGGACTGGACCCAGCCAACCAGTTGTCTACAGACGACTTCGCAGGGCACCTCGCCCGCAACGCGAACTTGTCTGTTAAGGCAATTTTGGGAATCGGCTCGTATGCAAAGATGGCCGAACTGATGGGGGAAACCGCGCTGGCTGCGGAGAACTACGCAATCGCCCGCGACTACGCGAAGCAATGGATGAAGCTCGCTGATGCGGGCGACCATTATGTGCTCGCCTTTGGCAAGCCAGAGACTTGGAGCATGAAGTACAACCTGGTGTGGGACAAGGTGCTGGACTTGAACATTTTCCCGCCTGAAGTGGCCCAGCGCGAGCTTGCGTATTACCGCACGAAGATGAATCCGTTTGGCCTTCCGCTGGATAACCGGGCGACCTACACCAAAGGAGAGTACTTGTGCATGATCGCAACGATGGCTACGGCAGCGACCACTCGTGCCCAGGCGGATGAACTTGTGGACAGCCTCTACAGGTACGCCAATGAGACCACCTCGCGCGTGCCGATGAGCGACTGGCATGACACAGTGACGGCGCGGATGAGTGGGTTCCAGGCAAGGTCTGTGGTTGGTGGCTGCTTCATGCAGATTCTGAACGACAAGCTGCATGCGACGAAGTAAGCGGTGCGCAAGCCCGGTGGGGCTGGTACACACTCAGCCGCGCCGCTCGCTGGGTTTCTTTCGGCTTCCGTGCTTGGTGTACACCCGGTTGGCCTCTGCCTTGGCTGCGGGTTTGCCGCGGGCCGCGTAGATTGCTGCCTTTGCGGCGTTGTACGCGGTTTTGTGGTCAACGATTGGCGCGGGATAGTCTTGGCCGATCACACATCCGGCCATGTGCTGCGTCAGGCCCGGCATCAGGTGTGGTTCGGCGAGGTGCTCATCGGGCACGTCAGCCAATTCCGGCACGTATTTGCGAATAAATCGGCCTTCGGGGTCGTTGTCCAGCACCTGCTTGGCTGGCGAATAGATGCGGATGGTGTTGATGCCGGTGGTGCCGGACTGCATCTGAAATTGGCTGTAGTGGATGCCGGGCTCGTAGTCGAGAAACTGAGTGGCCAGATACACGCTTGGCTCCCGCCAGTGCAGCCACAGGTGGTAACTCGCAAAGCTTGTCAGCATGGCGCGCATACGAAAGTTGATCCACCCGCCACGGTGCAGCGCCCGCATGCACGCATCAATCATTGGGTAACCGGTCTGCCCGCTTTTCCAAGCTGCAAACCGCCGCTGCGATTCATCGGTTGTGAATGAGCCCTCACGCATGCCGTCATACGCGCGGTTGAAGTTTTCAAACTCAATCTCCGGTTCACTCTCCAGCTTCTGCATGAAGTGGCAGTGCCATCGCAGCCGCGCATCAAAGCTGCGCAGGGAGCTTGACCACCGTCGGTCAATGCTGCCGCCATGCTCAGACAGTTCAGCCAGTTCCGCGGCCCGCTGGCGAGTGCGCTGATAGACCGATCGAACCGAAATGTTGCCCCATGCCAAGTACGGGCTCAGCCGGCTGCATCCGGTCCAACCTTCAACCGGGCTTGACATATCCCGCTGGTAGTTCACGCCACGAACCGTCAAGAACGATTCGAGTTCATCCCACGCGTGCGACTCACCGCCAAGCTTGGCCTCAGGCTTGACGGTTCCGCGCACTCCCAACTGCTCGGCTGTTGGCAGATCCGCCTCGCCGAGGGGCCCGAGGAACGCTGCCGGGAGAGCTGGTGAGGTGATTCGCTGCGGCACCGCGGCGGCGGGCTGGTCCATCCGCTGCTGCCACAGCCGGGCCCAGCCATCGCGTGATTGCAGTCGCCGCACGACGCCGGTCTGCGGGACTTCTGTTTGCTGGATGCCGTGGTCTTTGCACCATCGGCCCACACGCCCATCACGGGCGAACGTGATCGCGTTGCCGGTTTCCTCGTGCGACCACAGCTGGCTGATTCCCGCCAGACTTGCGGCTGTCAGCCTCTTTTGCAAGCGCTGCAATACATCAACCACCTCGCCTGTGCGAATCAGCAGCACGCCGCCGCGTGCGGCCCATTGGGAGTGAAGCTGCCGGAGGGACTGCACCACAAAATCAAAGTGGCAGCGATCGGCATCGGGCGCAGTCCAAACCGAAGGTTCAAAGACGTAAAGCCCGATGACCGGACCGGCCAACTGTGCCCGCACCAGCGGCCAGTGGTCGGCCATACGCAGATCGCGTTTGAACCAAACGAGTTGAATGCCGGGCAGTGCAGACACGGAAATAGTTCGGATGAAACTCTCGAACGGATGCTCGCAGCGATGCACAAACCGCCGATAGGTTGTTTCCAAAAAGCGTCCGGGGGTAAACACGGCTCGGGCGAGGGTTGGCGGGCGAACACCCGTCGGAGGCTGTTGGTTTTGGCCCAAACAGGCCTTTTAGCCAACGATGTCCGTTCCAATATCAGTGCGCATCTGCTTGCCGGAAAACTGAATGAGGTTCGCAGCTTTATACGCGCGTGCCCGTGCTTCCTGCAGATCCGCGCCGATGGCCGTGACCGCGAGCACACGCCCGCCGCTGGTGACGATATCACCGTTGTCCATGCGCTTGGTTCCCGCATGAAACACCTGAACTCCTGGCACCCTCGCCGCGGACTCTAACCCGTCGATCACATCGCCGGAGCGGGGCTTGTCGGGGTAACCAGCACTTGCGAGAATCACTGTTACCGCAACGCCGGGGTGCCACTCAATTGTGGCTTTGTCAAGCTTGCGCTGGGCGCAGGCCAGCAGCACCGGCAATACGTCGGATTTCCACCGCGCCATCAGCACCTGGCACTCCGGGTCACCAAATCTGGTGTTGTACTCCAGCACTTTGGGGCCACCGGGTGTGAGCATGATGCCGAAGTAAATCACGCCGCGGAACTCGATGGTTTCGCGCTTTAAGGCGTCGATCGTCGGCAGGATAATCTCACGCTCAATGCGTGCGTTTAGTTTGGAATCAAGCGCTGGCGTCGGGCAGAGTGAGCCCATGCCGCCCGTGTTGGGTCCGGTCGCTCCATCACCCAAGCGCTTGTGGTCTTGGCAGGATTCGAGAATAAAAATACTCCGACCATCGGTCAGGGCGAACACCGACACCTCACGGCCGGGCAAGCGCTCTTCAATAATCACGGTACGACCCGCTTCGCCAAACTCCAGCTTGCCCATGATGCGGTCAATCGCCGTCATGGATTCGCTGAGTGTTGACGGCACGAACACACCCTTGCCCTTGGCCAGGCCCGAGGCCTTGATCACAGGCAGGTCCGGCCGCGCTTTGTTAAACGCCGCGGCAACATCCTTTTTCTTGTAGATCTCTTGGTCAATAAACATCCGCCGCTGTTCCTGATCGGAATAGTCATCGGCCGCGCGAAACACCGCATCCAGCAGCGGGTCGGAGCTGCGAAGCCGCGATTCAATGAACCGCCGGGCAGCCTCGGCATCTCGAAAGATGCGGGCCTCGGCCGTCGGAATCGCCGCACCCCGCATCAGCTCTTTGGCAAACGACTTGTCCGCCTCCAGCATCGCCCCGGCCTGAGTCGGCCCGAACACGTGCGGCGTCCACGACAGGCCCTTACAAAACTTCTCATCGGTCAGTGCATCGGTCAATCCCTCGGCCAGTGGGTCTTCCGGGCCAATGACAACGAGATTGATCTTGTGCTCTGCCAAAAACTTGCTGAGCTGGTACGGATCCTTGGCATTGATCGGAATGTCACGCGGCACCGGCGTGGCATACGCCGCGATGCCGGGGTTGCTGCACCCGGTCGAGAACAGCTTGCCCAGCAGCGGAGACTGCGAGATTCGCCAGGCAAGGGAGTGCTCACGCCCGCCGGAGCCGATGAGCAGCACGTTGATGAGCGCGGGGGCTGCTGGTGCGGCCGGAGCGGCCGGTGCAACTGCCGGAGCGGTAGCGGCGGCTTGCGGTGCCGGAATCGAGGCTGAACTGTCGCTGGCGGGGCTTGACATAAGGGGAGAGTTTACGGCGGGGAAAGCGAATTACCAAATGGCCAAATTTTGAAATGGCCAAATACGGTGAGACCGCCCCGAAACGAGCTGTCAGAGGGGGAGAATGGGTTGTGACGTGATGCCAAACCGTTGGTTCGAACGGTGGTTTGCCGGGATCGAGGCCGAGTTTAACCAGTACATAATGGGCAGCCGGTGCGGGCTTGCCAGATCGCTGCCGGAGGCGGGCGGCACCTGCACCAAAGCGTTGGGGGCACAGCGCACTGGCTCACGCGCTGCCCCCAGTGCGGCCGACGCATCTGGCACACGATCTCCCGCACAGCCCCAACCGACTGGGCCCCGCCCACCGCGTGACAGGCAGCACCGTCGCGGGTGGTGTGGGGGTGTGGGGGTGCGTGGCGGTCGTGGATCCCAACGGCCACAAGGGCGTTGTCCCACGTTTCTTCGCCGCCGACGCTGTAGTGAATGAGGTAAAAGGAGCTCTCTATGGAACCAATCACGCTTGCCGCCGTCACCACCGCTGTCGTGACCCTCGCTCTCGATGCCGCGAAGGCGGTCGCGACGGACGCCGCTCGGCAAACTTGGACAAAGGTCAAGGGGTGGCTGGGGTGGATCAAAGAACCCGCGACCGAGGATCTGGCGACGGCGGTGGCGACCACACTGGCGGCGAATACGGCGGCCGTCGAAAAGATCGTCGCCGAGCTGAAGTCCGCCAACGCCGGCGCGGCTTCGCAACTGGTCTCGAAGGTCACCATAAACATCACCAACACCACGGGGCCGATCACCGCAGGCGGAAAGGTCGTGACCGTTCAGGCCAAGGACATAACCGCGCAACACGACATGAATATTGGGGGAGGTTGAGTCGCCATGGGGAACGACAAGCCGACACCCGGGGTGATCGACGCGGGCGGGAACGTCGTCAAGCTCGACGCCGGGTCGGTGAGCGTTGGCGGCAACATGAACATCACGCTTGGCGGCACGACTCCCGCCAGACCCGCCATCATCTCCACCGTCCCGACCCCATCGCCGACCTTCATCCCGCGCAAGAACATCACAGCGAAAATCCACGCCGCCCTCTCCGCCAAGCCCGATGAGGTTGTCATCCGCCAGGCCGTCACCCGCGCCATGGGCGGCTATGGCAAAACCGTCGCGGCCATCCTCTACGCCCACCAATACAACTCGCACTACCCCGGCGGGCGGTTCTTCCTGCCGATGGAATTTGGCGATCTTCTCACGGGCCTCGCCTCGCTGGTCGAGCCGCTCGGGCTCACCAGCAAGAACGATCCCGCCGCCGATGCCGCCGAGGTTTCGCGGGTGCTGAATAGCGGCGAGCCGAGCCTGCTCATCCTCGACAACATCGCCAGCAAGGCGAAGTGGGACGCGATGCTCACCGGCGGCCTCGTGCCGCGTGGGGCCTGCCGCGTGCTGCTCACCACGCGTGATGATGAGATCGCCACCGCCGACGCCATCCAGATCGGCCGACTGACCAATGACGAAGCCCGCGCGGTCTTCGCGGCCTTCTGCACCGAGCGACAGAGCAAAGAGAAGGACGCGGCCATGCGGGCCGCCCTCCCCGCCGCGCTGCCGGAGGATGCCGTCGCCGACGCGATCAATGACTGGCTGGGCGGGCTGGCGGTTGCCGTCGCGGCCGTCGCGGCGTACATGAACCTCAAGCCGCACATCGCGTGGAAGGACTATTGGGAGGGCGACGGCAAGAACCTGCGAGGCCTGCGGAACACGCCGGTGGCGGAGTTGCCCGATGTGAAACCGGGCGTCGCGGAGCAACTCGGACTCAACAAGGAGACGCTACCGGCCCACCGCCGCACTCTGCGCGTGATCGACGATGCTTTCGCAGCCTTGCCCCCAGCGGAAAAACGCGCGGTCGAATACGCCGCGATCTTGCCGCATGACCTCGCCCCGGCGCGCTGGCTCGAAACCCTGCTCGAAGCGGATGCGGCCCGCACCGCGACGAGCGACGATGGCACGCCCGACCCGCTGCACATCCCGCTCCCCGCCGACCCCGACGACCCGCTGAGCCCCGCGCAATTGGTGCTGCACCATCTCGACCGACTGGACATCCTGCTCCCCGGCGGCGAAGCGGGCAAACTCCTGAGCCTGCACCGCCTCTGGCACGCCCGGGTGAATGAGCGGGCCGAGGCGGGTGGGGAAGGCGCAGCGGAGCGAAAGGCCCAGCACACCGCGCTCCTCCGCACCATCGCCGCCTGCGCAGCCGCGCGACAGGCGACCATCATCGGCACCAACCCCGACGGCAGCGACCGGGAAATGAACGACCCCGCCGCCCTCACCGACCGGAGCCTGCGCTGGGAACTAACGCCGCTGGCTGAAACTTGCAAGGCCCTTTGGAAGGCTGGCCATCCCGGCCTCGCGGTGCAGGTCGGCGGGTGGCTGGCCACAGTTCTTCGATTGCTTGGTCGGTATCAAGAGGGCGCGGCATGCCTGCAGGTCACGGCGAACAACGAGGACATGATCGCAGCGGCCATCGGGGACCCTGATCTCGCCATTTGCTATGCCAGCCTGGCGATGATCCAGAAAGACCAAGGAAACCTGCCGGCGGGGCGTGCGAGCATCGTGCGGGCTATAGCAATTGATTCCAAGCACTTCCCCCCAGACCATTTGACCTTCGCGTACCGCTATAGCTTCTTGGCGGCGATCAAGCAGGCCGAGGGTGACCTCACCGGAGCCAAGACGAATATTGAGTCTGCAATCGCCATTGAGTCCAAGCACCTCGCCCCTGACGATCGCCGCTTCGCGATCAGCTACTCCAACCTTGCGTTGATCCAGAAAGACCTTGGCGAGAGGTACAACTCTCAGCGCGAGTTCGCCAAGGCGAAAAGCGAACTCGCAGCGGCGCGGACCAGCATTGATCGTGCTATAACAGTTCAGTCCATGTACTTCTCCTCAGACCATCCCTCGGTCGCGAGCAACTACAACAATCTCGCGCTGATCCAGCAGGCCCAAGGCGAGCTGCCGGGGGCGCGGGCGAGCATGGAGAGAGCCATCGCGATCTGGTCCAAGCACTTCGCCCCGGACCACCCCAACTTCGCGACCAGTTACAACAACCTGGCCCACATCTGCAAGGGTGAGGGCGACCGCGCCGCGGCCTGCGCCAACTTCAAGAAGGCCCTGGGCATCCTCCTCAAGCACTTCGATGAGAACCACCCCACCGTGAAGACCGTCCGCAAGTGGATGCAGATCGTCGGCTGCGGCCAGTAGCCCGTCCCCCTCCCCGCCGAGCGGTGGGCCACGCCCGCCGGGCCGCGCTCCGCGCTCGCCGCGCCGCTGCCCGCCCCGGAGCCGCGCTGGCCCGCGACCCGCCAGCCCACCCGGCCGGCCGTCCGATGCACTTGTCCGACCGTCCAACCCACCTGTCCGATCGGCCCCTCGCCTTGCACGGCCATCCGCAGGACTTGTCCGCCCGCGGGACCTCGCCGCGAGCTCGGCGAGGCCGCGGGCCGCCCCCGCGCTGACCGGCCTCCCTCCACCGTCCCCCCGCCCTCGTCGCCCTCGCAAGTCCATTCCGGCACCCCGGCCACAATCCTGTTTCTCGACGCACAACCCAACGATGTGCTGGCCTTGGCCATGTTCCACCAAACCAAAGCCAGCATCAACGCCGGTGCGTAACTTCGTCGCGTAGAATGAGACAAAGCGCCCGGGCGACCTCAAGAGTTTTGCATCTATTAACTATCCTGTCAAGGATGAGCGATGATCACCGCCGCTGGCCGAGCCCTTCTCCTGGTCTGCTACAAGCCCTCTGGGAGCTGCTCGAAACGGCTGGTGCCGTGCGCTGTGATCGCTTGCGTCTTGGCCTTTCTCGCCGCCGCGGGCTATCAGGAGATCCTGCCCCTGCTGCTGAAGAGTCGCCAAATCTCGTTCTTTGTGTTCATATCCGCAGGCGTGTTCGGAACGATCGTGTACGTCGCCACGCTGCTCTCCCGCTTACGCAACGCATCGCTCGGCGTGGGGGTGGGCGTGACCGCCGCGATGCTCTTTCTCGCCACATCACAGACGCTCGCCGGCGCCCGCGCCGTGCGCGCCGGTGCGCCTGCGGACCTCGTGGACAACACACTCTGGCGCCTGACTCAGGGCGTCCAGACCGCCCGCAGCACCTATGCCTCAAAGCGCACCGTGAGCGGGTGGGAGCTCGCCGGCTACTGGGGCATCGAGGCGATGTTGTTTCTAGGGCTTGGCAGCCTCGCGGGCATGTCCGCCTCGCGTGAGCCTTTCTGCGAGCGCTGCGGGAAGCGCGCCAGCAAGCAGCTCTGGAAGCGCACCGTCGCGAAGGTCAGCCCCGCAGGCCTTCGGCGCATGAAAAATGCCCAGACCATCGGCGACCTTGTCGCTGCCGATCCCGAACCCTCGGCCGCCCGTTCCAGACCCGTCGTGTTCACGGCCAATGCGTGCAAAGACTGCGGAGAGCTGATGGTCTTCTCGGTGACAGTGCCCAGCACCGGCGGGATGTTCTCCTTCAACGGCGGCTCACGCGAACTGCACGAAAACCTGCTGCTCGACCCCGAGCGCAAACACGCACTGCTCGCGGGGCTCGATGAGCGAGGATCCCCCGTCGCAACTGAGGCATCCAAGACCCCCTCGGCGTAACGCACACCGCATCAGCACCGCCCGCATTCAGAACCCTTTGCCATGAACACGCGCCAACGAACGCTCTACAAGATCCTGCCGCGCTCGTGGTTCGCCGTGATCGAGGCCGAGTCGCACGTGTGGATGGTGCGCTGCCGCTGCAAGCGTGCCCGATCGCTGTGGGAGGCGGGCGGCATCCGCACCAAGGCCGCGGGCACAGCGCACTGGCTCACGCGCTGCCCCCAGTGCGGCCGACGCACCTGGCACACGATCTCCCGCACGGCCCCAACCAACCAGCCCCCGCCCGCCGCGTGACAGAGAGCAACGGCGTGGGTGGGGGTGGGGTGTGGGGGTGCCGGGGGGTGGAATGCCGCAGAACACCTGCCTGCCGAAGCGTCGCACTAATTTTAGGCTTGCTTGGCCTGGATAGTCATCCAGTCAACCCCGCACAACATGCCCCGCAGATTCCTGCCTTCCTCCAAATCCGCGCCGCGGATGTGCGAGACCTTGCCGGTGAGACTGTTCTTGAGATTGCGCAACTGCACGCCGCGCTCGGCAGCGACAGTCGCTGCGCCCGCGTTGAGGCATTCCCAAATCTCGGCCTTCACGCTCGCCATGAACTCTCGCGTCGGGCGCAGTTTGTCGTTCACGCAGAGTTTCGTCACCACCTGTGGCACGTCGCGGCCCATGTAGCGGATCTTCTCCGGCGCGATGGCATAGCCGCAGTCATTGACCGCCTTGATGATCGTCCCTTGGAACTGCGTCAAATCCCTGTCGCCTGAAATCGCCATGTCATCGACGTAGCGCGTGAAGGCCAAGTTGTGCTTCCGGCAAAGTGCGTCGATGCGCCGGTCGGCTGGTTCGAGTGCGAGATTGGCCAAGAACCCGCTCGTCGGGCCGCCTTGTGGCAACTGATCGTCTTTGGTAACGAGCTGCAGCACGGCTTCCGCCGCAGCGTCGCCAAGGCCAAACCGTTCGAGAACGGGCCGCACCATCGCGGGCGTGGTGCTGGGATAGAACGCTTTGACATCGAACGTCGCGACCATCTTCCGACCGACATGGGGTTTCGCGTGCTCAAAGATCGACCGCTTGGGCACGCTGCCCATCATCCATCGCGGGTAGCGGATGCACCCTTGCAGAATATCGAGGAGCGTGCGTTGCACTTCCCGGAGAACGGGCTTCGGCGGGCGAATCGTGCGTTTGGTGCCGTTGGGCTTGGGCACGTCAAAACTCGTGTAGAGTGACGGCGCATCCACTACCAGCCGTTCCAGTTTGTTGACGGGCAGTTTCAGCAAGGCCGCAAGTTGTTGGATCGTGACGACGCGCGGCTCAAGCGGGCGTCGAAACGTCTCCGGCTCCTGCCGCATTTTCGTACACCCCACGGACAATGATTTTCGCAAGCTCGCACAAGCGGCGGTCCTGCGCGTTCAGATTGCCGGGAAGCTCGACAGCCTCCCAGATGAGGACTTCGGGAGATACTTCGAGCGCCGCGGCGATGCGCTCGATGACCTTGATACTCGCGTCGCGCCGGTCGCCCTCAACGAGGCTCAGGAATGAAGGCGTAATCTCCGCGCGCTCGGCCAGTTCTTTCTGGCTTATGCCCTTGCGGGCTCTCAACGTTCGAATTGCTCTGCCGACTGCAAGCATTCGTGAATCTCATAAAAAGGGGGTTTAGTTCTGTTCGTCGTCTTCAAGCCGGAAGAACAACAGGTCGTGCATCCACGCCTGAGTCACACCGATGGCCAAGAGCGCCACGCGGATGTGCCGTTCATCCAACTCAAACTGGCCGTCGATCTGGTCCTGCTTGGCCTCATCGAGGATTCGCAGAGCCGTATCGACGATCTGACGCCGATCACCAACGAGGGTCGTTCGGAACTTGGGGTCTTTCATAACCCGGATCGCGAACTCCACCTCAACAATCGGGAGCCGGAGGGCTCCATGCCGCAGTCGCAAAGGTCTGTTCATTGCTGAACTCCTTATATAAGTACCGCCATGCTTTTGCACGGCGATAGGGAACGGAATGTCGCGCCCGCCAAGAACATCTTAGCGATTCGTGACAAACCCCCGTTCTCTGACTGCTGTTCTCTACTGTGATGAACAAACAAATCCTGTTGCGACGACGCCACTGCTCCGTGCTCGGTGCTGCTCCTGCCGGTCCTCGTTGCCGATGCCCATGCACCAGTCCGTGAGTAGGACAAAACCACCAACGACACGGTCGTTGTGGGTCGCGCGACAAAGTGCCTTGGTTGAACCTTGAACACTTGGCGGCGGTACCATCAATCAACTGCGGTTTACGATTGTCAAAGAGCACGCCCCGCCTTTGGGGCTGGACATACAACAGGAGGACATTGCTTGTATGTCAACAAACTTGAACAGATTTCTTTCTTTATTTTGGTTCTGATTGCCGCCGATCCCAGTCGGTTCCGCTCCCCGTGATTGGCCGCTCGATCCATCCCGGGCGACGTTGCCGAAGCTGGCCAGCCCGCTCGGCAAGCATTCCGACCCAGCCGGAAACCATTCCAACTCCCCAGTCGAGCATTCCGAGTCACCCGGAAAGAATTCCGAATCGTCCGAAGTGGCTTCCAACTGAAGTGGCGAGCACTCCGAGCCGATGGGAATGCTGTCCGAACGACCGGGAAGGCGGCGGGGGTGCGGGCCGCTCGCCCGTCGCGGGTGGCCGCTCGGGAGCGGTTTGTTCCCGGTACTCTTGCGGCCACGTGGCCCACTGTTGCTTTGGTTCTTTGGAGCATTTTTATGCCACGCGGAAGCACGAATTACATGCCCCGGCCCGATGGGAACTTTGCCGCGTGGGCGAACCACTACTACAACGCCGTTGAGAAGTGGTGGAGCATCAACGGGCTTGATGAGTCCGAGCTCACGCCGCTGAAGCAAGCCTTAAGCGTGTGGGCCGCGGCGTTCCCGGCCCATGTGCGGGCTCAGGCCGCCGCCGAGGGGGCCCGGCAGGCGAAGGATGCGGCCCGCGCAGCGCTCGAGCGGGAAGTCCGGCCCATCACCAACTTTGTGCAGAGCTTTCCCAAGACCAGCAACGCCGATCGCGCAACCATCGGCATTACCGTACGCGACACCTCGCCATCGCCGGTCGCCGCACCGACCAGCAAGCCGCTGATCATCATCGAGTCTGCTGCGCGATACACACACCAACTGCGCTTGGTCGATGAATCTACACCCACCCGCCGGGCCCGCCCGCGCGGGGCCGAGCGGGCCGAGGTCTTTGTTGCGTTCACACCCACCAGCACCCCTGCGCCGGCGGAGCCGGGCGCATACCGCTACGTGCAGAGCATCAGCGATGGGGCGGCGGTGCTGAGCTTTGAGATGGAGCGCGGCGGCTTGCAGGCCCACTACGTCGCCCGCTGGGTGACACGCCGCGGCGCGATGGGCCCGTGGAGCGAGACCAGCAGCGCGACGATCGCGGCGTGATGTCGCGTGTTGCGTCATATGCTTGCACACAGGTGCTTCATGACGATGGCGGCGACACTTTTAAGTGTGGTTGAACAACTGGCGGCATGCGGCATTGACTTGCCTGCGGGCCGGGTACGATGAGGGCGGCAAGAACGCGAAGTACCTACAGCCCGTCCGGTGAATACGCAGTGAGAAAAGGGGCCGTGGTCGGAACGTACTGCCGCGACTGTTGCAGAATGAGGTCTCGAAACGCCATCCGCCGGGCCTGTTCCGCCGCCCGCAGGACCGCTGGTGGCGGCCCCGCTGGGCCGTGCGCGGTCGAAGCCATTCCAAGAGCGTGCAATGCCTGAGGATGCCCAGATTCACAGCGCGCGCATTCCTTACGCTCACTCATCTTCCGCAAACTCCGGTGGCGGTGCCACCCCAATGTGCTTTGCTCCCGCCGCCGTGAGCATTCGGCCTCTTCGCGTGCGGGCCAAGAAGCCGAGTTGCAGCAGGAACGGCTCTACCACATCTTCTAGTGTGCCAGAATCTTCGCTCATCGTTGCCGCCAGGGCTTCAACGCCGCAGGGGCCGCCCTTGTAGGTCGTGCCGATGATGCGGAGATACTGCCTGTCAAGCTCATCGAGCCCTAGTGCATCAACGCCTTCCATCTTCAATGCCAATTGCACGATGGCCATCGATAGTTCGCTGTTGGCTTTGACCTGCGAGTAGTCTCTCACGCGCCGCAGCAGCCGGTTGGCAATGCGGGGCGTGCCGCGGGAGCGATCGGCGATCAGTTTTAGTGCGGCCAGATCACTGTTTGGCATGGTTAGCATCGCCGCGGAGCGTCGCACAATTGCCAGCAGCTCATCGGGCGAATAAAACCGCAGGTGGTGCGCCAGCACAAACCGCGAGCGCAGCGGGGCCGAGATCAGCCCGGCCCGCGTCGTCGCACCGATCAGCGTGAACGGCTTGAGCTTGATCTGCACCGTGCGGGCGTGCATGCCTGAATCTACCGGCACATCAATCTTGTAATCCTCCATCGCCGGATAGATAAACTCCTCCACGGCGATGGGCATGCGGTGAATTTCATCGATAAACAGGATGTCACCGGCCTCGAGGCGGGTGAGGGCTGAGACAAGATCCGTGCCTTTGCTCAGGGCCGGGCCGCTGGTGGTGTACGCCTTGGTGCCCATTTCCGCGGCGATCACATGAGCCAGCGTGGTCTTACCCAGCCCCGGCGGCCCGTGCAGCAGAACGTGATCGAGCGGCGACCCACGGCCTTTGGCGGCTTGCAGGGCGATGGAGAGGCGTGCGATCAGATCAGACTGGCCGATGTACTCGCCAATCCGCGTCGGGCGCAGCGACCAGTTCGCCGGTTCTTCATCGGGCAGTGCGGCGGGCGTGGTGACGAGGCGTTCGATGGCCATGGGCGGATGCCGGAATTCCAAATGGTCAAATGGTCAACTGGCCAAATGGCCAAATGGCCAAATTCGGAGGTGAAAGACGGTAGGTGTCTTAGCGGCATCGAAGCTAAGAATCACTGCCAGCGGGTGACAGAGATTCAGACTGCTGAACAAACGTGCGCACGAATGGAGTTTGTCGCCCCACACCCTTATCTCGCCAGCCGCTCGCGGCGAACCTCCACTGCGTGCGGTTTTTCGCTCCCTCCGTCCCTTCGCTGCAAAGCCGCCTTTCTCCGGGCATTTCCGTCCCTCTTTTCTTTTTTCTCTACCTTCTTTATTTGTCTGAATACGGCAAATTCTTTTTCTTGTACAACGAAATCAACTGCTGCGCCGTCGCGGATTCCCACAACCGGCCGTCCGGCAGCGTCGCCTTTATCAAATCTCCGTTGTCACGAAACAACGAAACCTGCGGCAAGTCTCCCTCGCGGAAGCGGGTTGATACTGTCCACGCGCCGCCT
Organism: Phycisphaerales bacterium; assembly: GCA_038231815.1. Taxonomy (GTDB): domain Bacteria; phylum Planctomycetota; class Phycisphaerae; order Phycisphaerales; family UBA1924; genus CAILKP01. The sequence goes on along the minus strand of JBBRKQ010000003.1, from coordinate 33,316 downwards.
TGGGCTGGGTCGCGGGTGGCGCTGTCTCGCCGCAGGGCGATGGACTCGCTGTCCGAACGAAACGTGTAGAACCCGGTTTCGATCTCAAGTCCCGACAGCACCAGCATCCGAGGCAGCAGGTACGACTCAAGCTGGCTGAGGTAACCTTCACCGGCGATTGACGGCTCAATGCTCTTAGCAGGCAGGCCGGTTTGGGTGACTGATACCGATGCCGAGACACCGCTGCGGGCTCCAACTTCGTTGACCGTACGAACACCCTTTGGCGGGGCTTTGCCCGCAGACTTGTCTTTGGGTGCCGGCCCGGCGGCTGGCTGCCCCGCGCCATCGCGCACACTTGTGCGCACAGACCAAAGCTCCTCGGTGCGATCCAAGGTCATGAAGTAGCGCGCCTGGGTATCAACAATCTGATAGCGGTTGCTGCCGGGCGCGAGCTTGTTAAACAGCCGGGCATCAATAGTCAGCAGGAAGCCCTCGGGGTTATCGCCGCGGACTGGCTGGGAAGGATCAAGCTCATTTTTCTTTCCTTTCCAGAACCGAACGGATCGAAAACCAAGCTCTTCCGAGTCGCCCGGGTCACCGCTGGCGGCCGGGCGATGGAGGCGGTAGGTCTGCTCGGTGGGTGGTAATGCGGCTTCAAGATCCGCAGGGGTAAACCGCGAAAGAAATCGCTGGCCCGCCGCCACGGCATCCCGCCGAGCGCTGGCCCTTGCCGTGGGGTCTTCAAACACGGATGATGCGATGATCAGCTCAAAGATTGGCCTGGCAAGTTCAAACTGCTTATCAGTGCAAGTCAGTTCAAAGAAAGCGAACTGATCAGGTAAAGGCTGAAACACAGCCACACCCTTGATGACGTTGGTATTGCCGAAGTTGGCCGGTAGCAGGGCATAAAACCGGTCGCCCGGGCGCTTTAGGCCGGAGATGTAAAAGCTGGGCTTTCGTGTGGGTTTGGCATCCGGCTCGGTGGCTGCGAAGTTGGCCGGGTCAATCACACCGACAGCCGATTTGCTCCCCTCTGCATTGCGAGCCTTGCCGGTAATTACCTTGCGAAGCTGGGCCAGGATGCTGTCCGCCTTGGTGATGCAGTCGGGCGTTTCGGTGGTCGTGCGCGGGGTAGAAATGTTTATCACCCACGAACCATCTTTTGGTGAGATCTGGGCAGCCATCATCTGGGCCATTTGCGTAGTGGTCGCTGAAAAATCATCCGGAAACTGCACAGTCAGCCCGATGTCCGGCAGCTTGAGCGGCTCCTCAGCGAGTTTGACGACCGCTGATGGCGCACTTGGGACGGCAACCTTGGGAGTGCCATCCTCCGCGGCAGCCCGCACCGAAGCCGGAGCAGGGTCAGCTGCCTTTGGCGGCTGGGCAAATGCCGCTCCGCAAAGCACCATCGCACACGGGACGATCAGCCAGTTGGGTTTTTTGCGGAGGTCCATAGCTGCCAACAATAGCAAAAGTCAAGGAGCCACGCCCGCAGGTAAACACCCTTGCACACCCGGTTGTGCACGACGCGGGGCGAAACAACTCAAACAGCCAGTGAGCCGCCGCCTCACCGTATACCCCACCCGTTCCACGCCCGCCCGAGAAGAGAACGTCACCGCTGGGCAAGTGAACAATGCGCAAAGGCAGCCCCGGCCAGCCGGTAAATCGGTATTTCGGCGTTGGCAGGCGATACGCTTCGATTCAAGCCGATCCCGTCCGCACTCGCCTGCTGGCAACCGCCCGCCTTGGCAGGGTGAACAACTCTGTACGCCTTGCCAGACACCGCCATGCCCACCATCCTTGACACCAACGCTAAGGCCCTTCAAATAAACCTCGACACCGCTCCATACGGCTCATTTGCCGAGATCGGTGGCGGGCAAGAGGTGTCTCGGTGGTTCTTCGCCGTAGGCGGTGCCGCGGGCACCGTGGCCAAAACCATCTCCGCCTATGACATGACCGTCAGCGATGCGATTTATGGCGAGGGACCTAGGTACGTCTCGCGGGAGCGTGTCGGGGCCATGCTCGATCACGAGTACAAACTCCTGTTCGCCCGACTGAGCCTGTCACGGGGTGACTCAACCGCCTTCTTTGTGTTTGCCGACACGGTGGCCACCCGCAACTACAAGGGCACCAACGAGTGCCACGGCTGGCTTGGCCTGCGCCTGCAGCACACACCCGGCGCTGCGCCCAGCGAAATTGTTTTGCACGTCAGCTTGCGAGATTCCACCGCTGCGGCCCAGCAGCGGGCTTTGGGCATCCTCGGCGTGAACCTCATCTTCGCGGCGTTCTACCAGCGCGAGTCAAGGGCCGAAATGCTCCGAGCACTGCTCGATGGTCTCTCCATTGAAAGCCTTGAAATTGATGTACTTGAGTGCTCCGGCCCGGCTTTCCCGCAATGTGACGATCCGCGACTCGTCGCTTTGGACATGCTCCGCCAAGGCCTCGCACACGCAATCATCTTTGATGAATCCGGTCGCCCCGGTCAGCCCTCGACCGTCCTTCGAAAGCGGGGCCTGCTCCTGCACCGCTGCTCGATGCGGCGAAACAACCCGGAGCTTGACCGCATGCTGCTGACCGCCTCACAACTACTAAAGTCAGAACAGCCCACAGTTGAGCATCGCCCTCTGGCCATTCTTGAACTCTCAATTTCCAGCGTGCTTGCCAACGCTGCGGCGGCAGCAATTGCCGCGGAAAGCGGCACCCCGGGGTCAGCCAGTCCAACCACGCCCGGCGGCCCGAGCGTTCCCGCGCCAGCGATGTCATTGGCCGAGGTCGAGGCCCCGGCCGATGCGGCCAAGGGAAGTGCGCCCGACCCCTTAGCCCGCCTAGACGAAATCATGCAGCCGGGCCGCGCGGTGCTGCTGACAAACTACGCTGAAAACTTCCGCGTTTCGCAGTATCTACGCCGTTACTCCAACGAGCCGGTACGCTTCGTCATCGGTGTTGATGCCCTCGTGGGTATCCTCAAAGCCCTGTTCTACAAAAACATTGATGGCGGCCTGCTGGAAGGCTTGGGCCGGCTGCTAACCCCGAGCACACGGCTCTATGCCTTCGCAATGCCGCGCACCACATTTCTCGAACGCATTGCGTTGTACGGCGTCGATGGCACGTACTGCTCGGTGCCCGAGCAGGAAACGATCGGCCTGGCCGACATAACCCTTGGCCCGCCCGCCGGCCACCTCCTCGCTTTTTTGCACGATTCCGGCTGGCTCGTGGGAGTTGAACTCCCCAAGTCGTGAAGTTCCAAGCACCTGCGCGATGAGCCCTTATTGGTCGTACCAGTGCCGGCTGCCTTTGCGCATCCTGCACTCGGTTTGCCATAAACTTAACCGTGAGCCCCAAACAGCAAATCCAAGAGCTTGCCGATCTTCTCCATCGCGCCAACCGCGCGTACTACGTTGATGCCAAGCCCATCATGGCCGATGCCGAGTATGACCGACTGCTCACCCAGCTTTCTGCACTGGAGGCCAAGCACCCTGAACTCGCCGAAGTAAGCAGCCCAACCAAACGCATCGGCGGCGAACCCATCGAGGGCTTCATCACCCGTAAGCACGCCGTGCCGATGCTCTCCATCGACAACACGTACAACGAGGCAGACGTCACCGCGTGGTGGAACCGCATGATCGAGCAACTAGACCTCGCCCCCGACCCCGCGGCAACCGGGCTCTTCGCCGCCGCAGCTTCGCCAAAGCCACTGCGGGTACTTGCGGATCCCAAGATCGACGGCCTCGCGCTGAGCTTGCGCTACGAGCGTGGCATCCTCACCTCAGCCGTGACCCGCGGTGACGGCCAAAAGGGTGACGACGTTACCCACACCGTGCGCACAATCGCGTCCGTGCCGCTGAAACTCAGTACCGAGGCGGGCTTTGACATTCCCGAAATCCTTGAAGTCCGCGGCGAGGTCTATTTCCCACTCAAAGAATTCCTCCGCACCAATGCCGAGCGTGAAGAGGCTGGTGAAGAGCTGTTCATGAACCCCCGCAACGCCGCGGCAGGGACACTGAAGCAGCTTGACCCGGCCGCCGCGGCCAAGCGCAAGCTGGCATTTCTGGCTCACGGTCGGGGCGAGTGTTCCGACAGAGCATTCGCATCAGGCTTCGAAGACTTTCTGACCAAGATCGCCAAGCTCGGTATCCCCAACAGCAATCTTTCACTCGCTTGCGAGTCACTGCCTGAAGTGCTGAGCGCGATCTCGAAGTTTGATGCCACCCGTCACAGTCTCCCGTACATGACCGACGGCATGGTGGTTCGCATCGAGAGCTTTGCCCAGCAGGACCAGCTGGGCAACACCTCCAAGAGCCCACGCTGGGTGATCGCCTTTAAGTTCCCGGCAGAACGCAAAACGACAAGTCTGCTCAGCGTTGACCACCAGGTGGGTAAGAGCGGCAAAATCACGCCGCGGGCCGTGATGGAACCCGTCCTCATTGCTGGCTCCGTCGTGCAGCACGCCACACTGCACAACTACGGCCGCGTGCGAGCCGCGCCCGTGAACCCGGATGACCCAACCGGCGAGACGACCGCAATTCACATCGGCGATACCGTGTACATAGAAAAAGCTGGCGAGGTGATCCCGTACGTGGCAGGTGTGGCGCTGGCCAAACGCCCGGCGCACGCCAAAGCCGTGCAGGCCCCCACCACTTGCCCGGTGTGCGGAGGCCCTATTGAAGTTGAACCACCCGAAGCAGCAGCGCAGCCCGCACTAGAGACCCAGCGTTTTTGTGTGAACCCGCAGTGCCCCGCCCAAATCCGCGAGAAAATCATTTGGTTCGCTGGCCGTAAGCAAATGGACATCGACGGCCTCGGCGAAAAAACGGTCGACCAGATTCGCAGCTCCGGTGACATCCCACTGAGTTCATTCTCCGATATCTTCCGGCTGGCGAGCTACCGCGACAGACTGCTGACCCTCGACCGCATGGGCGAGAAGAAGGTTGACAATCTGCTCGCCGGTATCGAGGCTGCAAAGTCCCGCGGCTTGGGCAAACTGCTCGGTGCCATGGGCATCCGTCACGTGGGCGACGGCACGTCCCGCAGTCTCGCCAAGCTCTACCCGGACTTAGCTGCCCTGCTGCAAGCCAGTGAGCCGCAGCTGCGCCCCAAAAACTGCTCAAAGGAAGAGGCCGCCCGCTTTGGCTTTGACCCCGACACAAAGCAGCGACCGGAAACCGGACTTGGCAAAGACACGGCCCCCGCTGTCCACGCGTTTTTGCACTCACCCGCGGCCCTGCAAGCCTTTGCCGAGCTGCAGGAGCTAGGCGTTGATGTCACCAGCCACGATTACATCAAGCCCGGAGAAAAAAAGCTGCACACCGGCTTCTTTGCCGGAAAGAGCATCGTCATCACCGGCACTCTTGAGAAATTTGAGCGAGAGGATTTGGGCACGCTGCTCACCTCCATGGGGGCAAAGGTGTCCGGCTCGGTCTCTGCCAAAACCTCCATACTCATCTGCGGAGCCAAAGCGGGCAGCAAGCTTGATAAAGCCCGCGAACTGGGGGTACAGGTCATGGAAGAGTCGGAGCTGCTTGAAAAGATCGCCAATTCCAGCACAGCCGGCTAGCCACACGTGACCCAATGGCTCACAACGACAGGAATCCAACGCAGCCGCCCGCCAATTTGTGCAATTGAGGGTCCCCATCCCGGCTGCCCGGCTGGCTCCCCGTCTAAACTCAAACCTGCATGCAAAACGTCGAGATCAAGTGCGAACTCCGAGACCTGCCACTGGCCCGAACCCTGTGCGCGGCGTTAAAGTCGCCACTCGCCGAAACGCTGAAGCAAACCGATACCTACTTCAAACTCGCTGATGGTCGACTCAAGCGCCGCGAGAGTGAGGGCTTCCCGACGGAATATATCTTTTACCACCGCGAGAACGCCGCCAAGAGTCGGCTCAGCCGCTTTAAGATTTACTCCCTCCAGGAAGCCCGCGCCGTCTTTGGCCTGCAGGAACCACCGGTCTGGGTTGTCGTCAAAAAAGTCCGCGAGGTGTACATGCACGAGGGCGTGCGCATCCACCTCGATCAGGTCGATGGCCTTGGCAACTTCTTTGAACTCGAAGCACTAGTGACCCCACAGAACAACCTGGCCAAGGGGTATGAGCGTGTTGACACACTCCGCCGCCACTTTGGGCCGGTGCTGGGTGAACCGCTCTCAGCCAGCTATTCCGACATGCTTGCCGCCGAATCCGAATAACACCTCCCGGCCACACTTTCCACCCGCCCTCTCCACCCACCCGCACCTCCGCCAGAGTGTCGCACGAAGACCATGCACTCTTCACCCTTCGCTCACCTTGATCTGCTCCGAGTCAGCCATCTCCCCGGTATCGGCCCTGTCCTGCTCGACAGGCTTCTGGCCGCACTTGGTTCACCCGCGGCCATCCTTGAAGCCAGCAGCGAGCGGCTGAAATCAGTCCCCGGCATCGGCCCGGATCGGGCTGGCAAAATCGTGGCTGGTAAAGAAACAGCATACAAAATAGCCGATCGTGAAATCGAACTCGCTGCCGAACTCGGCGTTCGCATCATCACGCGGCAAGACCCGCAATTCCCGCCGCTGCTGCGAACCATTCCCAGTCCGCCAGTCCTGCTCTACATCAAGGGCAGTCTAGATCCAGCCTCCGGTGATCGCTTCCCGCTCGCCCTTGTTGGTTCCCGCCAATGCACTCAGTACGGCCGCGAACAAGCGGAGCGTTTTGCCGGCCACCTCGCCTCCTCCGGAATCACCATCGTCTCCGGCGGTGCCCGCGGGATCGACGGCGTCGCCCATCGCGCAGCGCTCAAATCCGGTGGTCGAACCATCGCCGTCTTGGGCTGCGGTCTCCAGCATATTTATCCGCAGGAGCACGCTGAACTCTTTGAAACCATCGCCTCCGGAAGGGGTGCGATCGTCAGTGAATTGCCACTGGCCACGGCACCCAGCGCTGAGAACTTCCCCGGCCGCAATCGCATCATCAGCGGCATCTCGCTGGGAACGCTGGTCATCGAAGCTGGCAAACACTCTGGCTCGCTTATAACAGCCAAAATCGCCACTGAAGAGCACGGCCGCGAGGTTTTCGCAGTACCCGGTCGAGTCGACTCCAGCGCATCAGAAGGTACGCTCGAGCTCATCAAATCCGGCGGTGCTGCGCTGGTAATCTCACCGAACGATGTTCTGGAACTGCTCGATGGACCCGCACGCCATGCCCTGGCCGGAACCCACGGAGACCGTTTTCAACCGATGGCGGATGTGAAAGCCGCAAGCCAAACCGGCGAGCTTCCCTTCTCCGGAGGCAATGTCCTCCCGGCCGCACCGGCAACCGCCCGAACCGCCAGCCTCAGCCCTACACAGAGCAAGCTCATCGAAGCCCTCACGGCGGCGGCTCTCACGGCAGATGAGATCATCCGCCAGACTGAGCTCGAACCGGCCCAAGTGCGGGCCGATCTAACGATTCTGGAACTGCGCCGCCTTGTCATTCGCTCTGGGACACGGTTTGTGCGCTCAGATAAGTAAGCAGCCTCACACTATTCTTGGGAGCGACCGGGAACGTGGCCAAGCATCACAGCACTGGCCTGTGTAATCCTGCGCAGCAGAACACCGACTGCTCCAACAGCACCCGGCGTATCAGCCCGCACCAACCGTGGGCGAAGCCAGCCACTCAATCAGCGCCATTTTTCTCGGCGGAGTTCTTGATGCTGTCACCGACGGCCGCAGTGTCCTTGCCCACACCCTTGACCGTATTACAAGCCGCCATGCTCAGCAGAACAACCACGAGCCCACAAGCGACAACGACTTTAGAAGCAAGCTTCATACGCAAAAATCTCCTCGGAAAATATAAAAACAACAGAGCCGTCTCCAAGTACTCTAGCGGGCAGTTGTTACCCGAGCGAGGCTGGGACCGAGTCGAAACCAATGCGGCCACCCCCGTTCCCGGCGGTGCCCGCAGGTTTAATCTGTATCAAGCATCAGAACGTAGAGATACGCTCGGCGGCCAACGGAAGTGCACCCGGCATGGTGTGAATGACGGGCTTAGAAGCATCGATCTTGGCGCTAGGAGTGCCCGCTTCTGAACCGGAGCTGATGTCTGTGGCCATGCCGTCTTTAAAGATTTGCTTGGCACGAGTCACCTGCTCGGAAGTATCAGCGTGGACCGAGATCAGAATGTTGCCATCTTTGATCTTGCCCTCGTAACGCTTGGCCTCCAGTTCCGGAATGCCCATGCCAATCAGGGCGCCTGCCACACCGCCAACCGCAGCGCCGACGGCAACGCCGCTGAGCGCGGCCATAATCGGTCCGGCTGCGATGAACGGGCCAACACCAGGAATAGCCAGAAGGCCAATACCTGCCAGCAGACCGAGCGTCCCACCAACCACGCCACCAGAGCCAGCGCCAATGGTTGCTCCTTCAGGCGCCTTGGTGTTCTTCTCGTGCGCAAAGTCACGCGTGCTGGACTTGTCCGGGAACAACACGGAAATGTCGTTGTTCGAGAAACCAGCGGCCTTCAGGTTGCCGACGATGGAATTGGCAATGAGTTCCGACGGTGCGATGCAAAATACTGCAGTAGCCATTTGAAATCTCCAAAAAAAGTGAGCAAGAAAACGAACAAAACGATCAAAACCCCGGCACCCATACTTCAAACCGCCCTCGGCCTCATCAAGAAATCCGTTTACCGAGAAGCGCGATCGTGCCCCTCCTGCCGGAGCGCTGACACTCGAGCACGCTTCTCCTCTCCCCCGCGAAGCAAGCCCGCACCCAAGGTCGGAATCGTCGCACCCACCAGCACGAGCAGTATCACCACCGCAAACGCCACAGTGGGCCAAGCCATGCTGCTGGTCAGAACCAATACCGCGGCACAAACGATCAGCACTGCGAACGCCACCAACACCCATTTCCATTCCGTCACCCGCAGTTCACGCTGCGGCGGTTGCCCATCCGGCGAAATGGAGGTCATCACAGCTTCCTGTACACGGTCAACCTCGGGAGTCGGGCCAGCTTCTTTGGCAATTGCATCATCGCCGAGAAGTGAATCCTCGCGAGAAACTTGATCCTGACTGATCTCTTGGCGTGCTGCCGACACAGCGCCAGAATCGATATCAGTTGCGTTCACAATCACAACCTTCGGAAGAATCGGAGGCGATGCTACGGATGGAACTTCAGTGCGTGCATTCGGTACTGGTAAAATACGTCACCTTTTCTTTTTGACCTTGGATGTTCCCAATCGGCCAGGACAAACCTTTCAAAGCTTTCAGCGGCAAGCTGGCACACACCGGGCGGTGCCCACTCTTCGTAAAGAGCTTTGGGACAGCGCGGATGTTCCCCCTCTGCGTGACACAACTGCTGACTGGTTATCTAAAAAATTAGTTGGTCTTGACTTCCAACTGATTGTCAACCTTTGCATCGCCCGCGATCCCGCGTGCCTTTGCAGCAACCGCATCTTTTTCGGCCTGACTGTCCACCACGCCGCGAAGCGTAACCATGCCCGACTTATCAGTGATGATCTTGCAATTCTGGGCGTTGGTTGACATGGTCTTGTCATCCATGATCGCCCGCCGAATACTCGCCGTAGTCTTGATATCAGCAGAAGACTCTGACTGGTTCATGGGCGTCTTTGCCTCCGCGGCGATGTCACCCTTGTTCTTGGCGGTATTGTCTGGCGCCGGGCTTTGCTTGGGAAGGTCGGCCTTGGCTGGGGTTGACGGCGCACGGTTGTCGCAACCGCTTAGCGCTGCCAGCGAGGCAGCACACATTGAACTGACAAAAACGCTTCTGAAAAATGAGTTCATAGTTTGTCTCACAGAGATATCCCGGCCCAGGCCGGGGAAAGGTAAGAAAATGCGAAGTAAAAGAGTGCGGTGACCCACTCATGAAACACCGAGCCATCTTGGGCTGGTCTCTAGCGCCGGCCCCCACCTGCTCTCCACCCTCACATACGACCACCATACATCAAGTGGCCAAAATTCCGCAGGTCACTTGGGACGGCCTTGCACCATCCGGTTCAATTTGCTGGTGGCTCAGAACAACTTAGAAACCTCTGGGAATGAAACCCATCACCACTAGCACGAGCAAAATCACCAGCACCAGTCCGAGGCCGCCGCTTGGCCCGTAACCCCAATCCTTGCTGTGACGCCAGGTTGGAAGCCCACCAATGAGCAGGAGAATGACGACGATAAGCAAAATAAGGCCCATAGTAAATTCCTTTCAGTGCAACGAACCATCAAAAACGAACCTGATCTCTCGTGAACCGTTCACCCGAGCACAGCCATAAAGCTGTCTGCTCCGTATCTCGGCTCACGTTGTCCTGCGTCTGCGCCTCAGCGCACAAAGCCCGATTCCCGCCCAAAGCACTGAGGCCGCGGGCGCTGGAATACACACCGAAGTAATGCTGTTTGAATCCATCGTGACCGCACCGTTGCGGGCAAGGGCACGACCATCCGTGATCACCGCGCCAGCGTTGAGAGTGATGCTCGCCAAGGCAACAATGTTCCCTTCAAAGCTCGTACCACTTCCAAGCGTTGCGGAACTACCTACTTGCCAGAACACGTTACATCCGTTCGCACCGTTGATACCCATAACCGACGAAGCAGATGCGGTAGTCAGCGTACTGCCGATCTGGAACACGAACACCGCATCCGCGTTCCCCATCGCATCAAGGGTGAGTAACCCGGTGAGTTGTGCGGATGAATCAAAGCGGTAGACACCGGGGCTTAGCGTTCTTCCTCCAAGATCAACACCCGAAAGCACTTGCGTGGTGGTCATTGCTGCCAGCTGGTTGTAGCAAGCAGTCAAATCAGCCTGCGCCTGCTGCGCTGGCATATCACCGGGATGCATTGCCCCCGCCGCCAGCAGCCCGGGAGGAAAACCCGTGATCGAAACCCCCGGCCAGACGCCAACGCTCGCATCAAAAACTGAGAGGCCAGTGTTGGTCACCGCTGATCCGCCGAGAACAGCGAAGTTCCCAGCGGTGCGCAGCGTCTGCCCACTGACCTGAGTCACCAAACCGGACACCATCACAAGGACGGAAACCGATATCAATTGGAGTCGCATCATCGAAACAACCTTCTCGGGCATAAACCGCTGCAGTTAGAAACAGAATGTCCGAGGTACCTTTTTCAAAGTACCTCCAACCAGCGCCCGCAATCTCCCGTCATCCAAAGAAACCAAGCCTTGCTCAATCGCACGGGCTGAACTCACACTCCCACCTTCCCACCATCGCAGTCGAAAAGCTGCACACCGCAGACCGCTCCTGTGACCTTTGCTTGGAGCTTCAACAACTCGTCGGAAGCCTCGCCGCCGGTGGGTGATCCCGGCGACGAGACAAACGACAGAGGGCTTCACCTCACGCACCGAAGGTAATCTCTGCTCTACTCATCCCGCGGCGTTTGCAACCGCGATCAGACCACCGGTGCGGCGGAACAATTCACTCAGTGAGACTTGGCAGACTGAGATTGGTTGCCAGACTTCGGCTCAACGGATTTATTTACGCTGCCGTCATTGGCATCGTTTTTATTTGATTGTGTGCTGTGACCAGAACCGTGGTGGTCTTTTCCATCAGCTGCAGCCCTGGATGCATCGATCGAGTTGGATCCATCGGCTTTCTTTTCGCTGGTTTTCAAATGAGCCTTGAACCCGGCCTTATTGATCGCTGCACAGGCAGAATCACATCCAGCCTGATCTGCTTCGATCATGGCTGAACCAACGGTGACTGACTTGGTTGTCACGCCTGGAATGTTCTTCAGGGAGGCGGTGACCTTTTGCACGCAAGCATCACCGGACATGCCGTCGATTTGAATTGTCCTGCTCGAGGCGAGTGTATCTGTCTTCATAAAAGAATCCTTAAAAGACCGCGTGCCAAGCGTGGACTCACACCTGTACACCGGTTCACTTGACAATACCCCACAGCGAGACGGATGCAAGCGCATCTATCGTGATTGCGATGTATCAGGGATATCTTCGGCCACGGCTGTTGGCGGGCGTGCACACTTCAGCGAATCGCAAGTTTGTTCTCCCGATCCGTCCGGCTAACTCAGACGCCATGATCGCACTCCCCATGAGCGCGAGCCATCACGAAAGATTTCACATCGCTGGTATCTTGGGGCAGCCTCCGGGCTTCACCCATCGCCATCGGCATCACAATTTTTGAGTGCACCAGTCAAGCTCAGGTATCAGATCAATCAAACCGCCACGCGACACGTGGGCACAGCAAAATCACGCGTATTTATCAGCAATTACTGAACCTGCGCCGCACAACCGCCCCGCGTCGTGACACGCCGTGATGGGCACGCCGCCAGCCAGCGGTCCACTTCTTCACGCATCCGCACACTCAATGTCAATCTCCATCACTGGCGAGTGTTTGTTGCGTGATGCAAGCAACATCCCCGCCCACTTTGGCAATGCGTCTCTGCCCACCGCAAACTCAATCCCGAAGATGCTCGCAATTAAAGTTCACCTTGCGTTGTATTTGTTCCCAACGAAATCGCGTGCCCGAATCACACGAACGCAAGTGCTTTGCAGCTTGATCCGATCGACAATCCCCGGAAGTTTCCCCCCAAGAGCTTTTTGGCAAAGGCCCTTCCACTCGCCGCACGCACCCCCGCTCTCGCTCACAGGTTTTCCACGTCCGGCCACCACCTTCAGAACGGCCGGTCAAACTCCGCTAGGAGATATCAAGTCTTGTATCGATCAACGGCCACTGAAGCGCGCACGCACAGCATCGGCCGTAACTTCTCCACCAGCGCGGAACAAACCGCTCTGGAGCAAGTTCCGGCCGTTACGAGTTAAATATCATCGGTTCGCGCTCTCATCCAGCCAGTCGCTACTTCAGCTGAAGCAGTGCAGCTTCGGGACCCGTTCGCATTAACTCTCCACACTTCCGCCCTTACCAAGCGCCCGTCGCTCGACCGACACCGCCGCGCCGCTCACCTGCACCAACGCACCGCCCACCACAAAAACCTTTCGTCGGCTCACACCAGCCACAATCGCCCGCACCGCCGCTGCCACGCTCGCACGCCGCACCGCATCCGCTCCCGGGCCCGCTGCCGCCCGCATCAAAATTTCAGCAATCACCGCCGGGCTCAGCTTTGCCAGCTCCGCACGCTTCCACGGCGGCCCCTTGTCGCACCACGCTTCCGCCGCGGCACAAATGAGCTCCGCTGCATCTCGCTGTAACACGGCAGCCCCACCGATGCGCTCCGCTGCACCCGGGCAAATCGTCTCCAGCAGCGGCAGCACCTTGTGCCGCACCGCCGCCCGCAGCATCGCGGTATCGGCGTTGGTCGCATCCTCGCACCATGTCCAGCCCGCTCGGCCGCACATTACCTTTGATTCGCTCGCTGGCACCGCCAACATCGGTCGCACCAGCCACACTGCCGCGCCGGGGGCCAGCCGCCGGCACTCGGGCATCGCCGCCAGGCCGCGCGGGCCAGCGCCGCGCATCAGCCGCATCAGCACGGTCTCGGCCTGATCGTTCTGCGTGTGACCGGTCATCACCACATCACAGCCGCACTCAGCCGCCATCTCTCCCAGCGCTGCGTACCGCGCTTTACGTGCATTTGCCTCTGCATTGCCCGCAACCGCCGCAACCCGCACACTGGTATGCACACACCTGAGCCCACCCGGCACCACCCGCCGTGCCAGCTCCGCCACGCGCGCCGCATCGGCCACCACATTCTCCGCCGGCCGCAAGTCGTGCATCACATGCCCAACCACCAGCAGCTCCCGCGCTCTGGCTATGCTGGCCATCGCCACCACCAGTGCTGATGAATCCGCCCCCCCACTGCACGCCAGCAGCAGACCTCCCGCCGTCTGCCCCACACTCCGTTCTGCCGCCAGCTTGTCCCGAATGCGATACCACGCCGCAAGCACGGCCGAGACGCCCGGTGTGTCCTTTGGCAGTTGCGCAAGCAAATCACCGCCCAGAGCCTGGGGCGTTCGCCCTTCATCGCTGCCGCCAACCGGCAAACTCGCACTGTCGCGCTGGGGTGCATGGCCCATGATGAAGTGTTCGCTCACTTTGGCCCCCGGGCCGGGCCGATACCCCACTTGTGCCCGATATCAGTCCCTTCATCGAGTTCCTGCCCTATGCCTCGCTCGGCCTCGGCGCTACCGGCATGACCGTGGCCGCGTGGATTGTCGTTAAAAATCGACAATTTAACAACGCCCGCACCGCCGCCACCCGCCTCACCGGAACCGACAAGCTCCGACTCTTGGCCGAGCAGAAACAAACCGCCGACCGCCTGATCACCGCCACCTCAAAGGCCCAAGACACAATCGACCGTATCGAACAGGCGCGAAACGAACTCGCCGCCAGCGCAACCGAGCTTGAGCAGTACCTCAGCGAACTCAAACAGCGCCAAGACGCCGCCAGTGCCTCTTTGCAGATGATGATGCGAAGCGACCAGGCCGGAGGTGTGGTCGAATCCAAAACCGGTCAGAGCACCGTTCCCTTAGGTGGCCAATCTCACCAATCCCGGGGTCGTCGCCAAAGCGATGCCACCAACTGGTCCGCCACCGAAGACCGCGGCAGCGATGTGCTCCCCCGCGATGCCCTCTCGCAGCAAGTTCTGCAACTAAGCCACGAAGGACACAGCCCCCAATCCATCGCCCAGGCCACCGGCCTGCACATCGGCGTTGTCGAGCTCATGCTGTCGCTGCGGCGCTAACGCCCGCACCACCGCAGCAATCTGTGCGCACAAAAAACCAGCAATGCTCCGCTGGACGCATCACCATTCGGTTTGGCGATTTAGCCATCGAGCCATATTGGCCACAGCCTTGCCCTTACTTCATCAATTCCCAGCTTGACATCGAGAAGTTACTCGCACCGCCCGCCGTCCGGTGGGCCTGCCCGATCGCCATTACCTTCTGCAGCAACGTCTCACGGTTCGCGGCCGATGATGGGTGCGCAAACTCCGCTTCCGACAGCGACGGGCTCGTTACAACCACCCACACTTGCCCATCCTTAGCCAGCCCGCGGGCCGCCACACCGCCTCCGTTGAGGGCACCAACCGCCTTGTCCGCATCCAAACCAGCCAACCTCGCCGCAACTAGGTAGTAGCGCCCGGCCACCACTTGCCCAGTCACCGCAACGCCTGCGGGAGTAGGCGCTGGTGGCGGCACCGGCGCAGTTCGAGGCTGCGTGTTCGCTGGCAGCGTCGGGCTTGTTGTTCCATCAGCACGGGCCGGCCCCATCGGGTTGCCCGGGTTTGCTCCAGCCGCAGCGTCCGCACGTGACGCTGTCCCCGCACCAGCGCCAACAAGCGCGCCGCCCGCAGCGGCTTCGGCTGCTCCGCCCGCCGGCACCGCGGCAACTTGCTGCGAAGCTGGCGCTGGTACAAGAGCCTGCTGCACCGGCATTACCGGTGAACCCGGGGCGGTCGCCAGTAACGTGGTCCCTGCAAGTTCCGGCGTCTGGCGAAGCTTCACATCAACCCTTCGGGCCGATCCCGGCGGAACAACCATCTCCTGCGTCGGCGTGCCGTAATTGTCAGTAATCGGCCAGATATCCCACACAAGTCCATCCGGAGAATCCGCGGTTCCAGTCGCAATATTCGGCGTAAACCGCATCACCAACTTCTGGCCCACCGGCACCTCCCAAGAGCGAACCGGCTGCATCGTCCGCGTGTCTATCAATGTCACCGTCTGCGGCTGAAACGCCGTGCTCTCATACGTGTACCGATCCAGCGACCATGCCAGCCCACCCGGTGTCCATGAGCAGCCAGCCGTTACGGCAATGGCAAGCCCGGCAAAGCCCATCACAGCCATGGTCAGTACAGCACCGGCTGCAGAGTTGTTCCGAGCAAGCGGGCGGGTAGCAATCAATCGAGAATAAGCCATGCGCAAAAAACTCCGGGCTAAGGTCTGGTCAGTGAACGGCTAGCATATCGGCCGTTCCGACCCCTGCGTACCAAGATTCGTGCCCGCCAGTCGCTTCGAATGTGTTTTTTTGGCCAGCGGCGGCCATGTTGTCAGTCGCCTCACCCCGCCCCTAACCCCGCCCCTCACCCCGACCCTATACCCCCCCGTTTGTGTTCTCCCCGTTTCCTCCTAGCCAGCGGGGCTGCGAACAACCGCTCTCTCGGATCCACCCTTACCTTTCGCTCCCATGGCAAAACGTCGCCGCAAAACGCCACTGCCCACCTCCCGCCCTCGCCTTCCATCGGCAGATTCTGCCGGTTCCGGCGGCAGCAAGGCTTCCAGCCGCCAGCACTCTGGCCACGGCCCACGGGAAAAACCTTCCCGCAAGAGCCTGCCGCCCCGCAAGTCCAAATCAAAGTCCGCCCAATCCTCCGCCCTGACCGCCCCCCCGGTACAAAACCCGCTCGAGCCCCCCTTCCGCATCGGCCACGGCTATGACCTCCACCGCCTTGAGCCGCTCGCGCCCGAAGGCACAGGTCGGCCGTTCATTGTCGGCGGCGTCCTCATCGGCGGCGCGAGCTTCCCCAAAGGCCCGGTCGCCCACAGCGATGGCGATGTCCTCCTCCACGCCATCACCGATGCGCTCCTAGGTGCCTTGGGCCAAGACGACATCGGCCAGCTCTTTCCCGACAACGCCCCCGAAAACGCCGGCCGCGATTCAGCGGACTTCGTCCGCGAGGCGGTTAGACGCGTCACCGCCGCCGGATACCGCATCAGCAACCTCGATTGCACCATTATTCTCGAGCGCCCCAAGCTCGCCCCGCACAAAAAAGCCATCAAAGCCAAGCTCGCCGCCCTGCTCGGCGTGCCCGTTGCCATGGTCAACCTCAAGGGCAAAACCCACGAGAAGGTCGATGCAGTCGGCGAATCCCGCGCTGTCGAGGCCCACATCGTTGTTCTCCTCGCTCGCGTACTAATTTAATGTTCGAGCCGTTCCCAATCCCGGTTCGTTCATGAACCACGAGGCCGTTCTCACGCCCTCGGTTTCCGCCTCCTCATTTGGCAATCTGAAAATCCGGCCACTTGATCTCCCTACTGGTTCCCCCTTCCCGCTCCCTCTGCCCCCTCACTTTGCTCCGCCGAACAACCAAAAACCAGAGCCGTCACGCCCCCCGCCCAGGTCCGATCGCCGCCACCCGCGCCGTCGGAACCAGCGAACCGGTCGACTCCACCATCGAAGCCAAAACCGCCGCGGTGATCTCGAATTACTGGGGCTTCTCCGAGCTTCGCCCCCTCCAGCACCAAGCCATCGCCGCAGCCGTGGGCGATGGTCAAAACGCCGGACAAGACTGGCTCCTGGTCATGCCCACCGGTGGCGGCAAGTCGCTCTGCTACCAAGCACCCGCCGTCATCGCGGGGCGCACCATGATCGTCGTCTCCCCCCTCATCGCCCTGATGAAAGACCAGGTCGATGGCCTCAAACTCCGTGGCATTACCGCCGAGGCAATCCACAGCGGGTTGGCACCCGGCGAATCCGGCCAGATCATGCGCGACTTGGCCGATGGCAAACTCAGCCTCCTTTTCGCAGCTCCCGAGCGGCTGCTTATGCCCCACATGCTCGCAGCTCTCGGCAACCTCCCGGCAAACGGCCCGGGCTCACTCTGCGGCATCGCTATTGATGAGGCCCACTGCATAAGCCAATGGGGCCATGACTTCCGGCCAGAATACCGCCGCCTAGCCGAGCTTCGCGAAGTCCTGCCCCACCTGCCCATCTTCGCCTGCACCGCCACCGCCACCCCCCGCGTGCGTGATGACATCGCCCGCCAACTCGCCCTGCGCGACGGCCTCATCATGGTCGGCGTGTTTGATCGCCCAAACCTCACCTACCGCGTCCAACCTCGCGAAAACCCCGCGACCCAGATCGTCGAAGCAATCAAACGCCACAACAACGCCGCCGCGATCGTGTACTGCCTAAGCCGCAAAGACACCGACGCCATGGCCGATGCCCTAAAAGCCGCAGGCCTGGATGCCAAGGCCTACCACGCCGGGATGACGCCCGAGCGCCGGGCCAAAGTGCAGGACGATTTCAAGAGCGAAAAACTCGACATCGTCGTGGCCACCGTCGCCTTTGGCATGGGCATAGATCGCCCCAACGTCCGCTGCGTGATCCACGCCACCATGCCCCGCAGCGTGGAGGCATACCAGCAGGAAACCGGCCGCGCCGGTCGCGATGGCCTCCCGGCCGAGTGCCTCCTGCTCTATTCCGCCGGAGACGTCATGCGCTGGAAGCAGCTCATGGAACGCTCCGCACAAGAAATGGGAACCCCCAAAGCCGCGCTCGATGTGCAGATGGAACTGCTCGAACACATGCAGCGCATCGCCGCAGGCTTTACCTGCCGGCACAAGGCCCTGTCCGAGTACTTCGGTCAGCCTTACGAAGCGCCCAACTGCAACGCCTGCGACGTTTGCTTAAACGAAAGTGTCGCGGTCGATGACAGCCAAACCATCGCGCGCAAAATCCTTTCCTGCGTCGCCCGCTTCGCCATCGCAGGTGGTCCCTCCGGCGGTCAGTTCGGCTCCGTCCATCTCATTCATGTGCTGCAGGGCCGCAACACCGAGGCCGTCCGCAGCCGGGGTCACGATCAGCTCAAAACCTACGGCCTGCTCAAAGGAACCGAAAAATCCGAGCTGCAATCGTTCATCTCTCAGCTCATTGATGCGAATTGCCTCGAGCGCGCCGGCGGGCAGTATCCCGTCCTAGGCCTCACCCCCCGCGGCACAATTGTCCTCAAAGGCGAGCAGCCCGTCGCCCTCATGCGGGCCAAATCCATCGACCGTGCCAGCGCCGCCAAACACGCCGAGCAGGCCGCAGGCACCGTGGCCATGTCCGAGCCTGAAACCGCCCTGTTCGAGTCGCTTCGCGCCCTCCGCCGCACCCTGGCCGAGGCCAACAAAGTCCCCCCCTACATGATCTTTGGTGATGACACCCTTCGCGAACTCGCCATGATCCGGCCAGCCTCCGCCGCGACCATGCACAACGCCAAAGGGGTGGGCCACGTCAAAGTCGAACGTTTCTCCAGCGACTTCCTCCCCCTTATTGCCATCGAATCAGCCCGGCTCGGACTCCCTCTCGATACCGCCTCCCCTTCCACCCGATCTCGCCCCGCGCCCGCCCGCCCACCCGCCCCAAAGGCCAAGGGCACCCCGTCCGGCCCAATCTCCCCGAGCAAAAGCCTCGCCTTCGCCATGTTTCGAAACAACGCGACCATGGATGAAGTCATCGAAAAAACCGGTCGCAAATTCGCCACCGTGTCCGACTACCTCACCGAGTTCATCGAGCTTGAAACCCCCGAATCCATCTCATGTTGGGTGGATGATGCCACCTATGCCCTCATCGCCCCAGTCGCCCTCGACTTCGCAGCCAAAGGCTCATCACAGCTCCGCCCCATCCTCGAAACCCTGGGCGGCACAGCCGGCACGCCCGATGCCCCATCTGTAGCTGGCAAGGCAACTTACGACCAAATACGCACCGTCATGGCACACCTGAGGGCCCTCGGGCAACTCGTTGTCGCTCCCGCCGCAACCCCGTTCAATCAATCCAATCATTGAATCGCCACTGGGCTCCATCACCCTAATATAAACCGCACAAGTCTGAGCCAACCACAGACCTTCTCAAAGCTGCCAGAACCACTCCGTCTGCCACCGCGTACCGAGGATGCAGTCCATCTACCATCGCGACCAGTCTTCCCGCCTCCCTCCCCTCCCGCCCCTCCCGCCCCTTGCTCAATCCGCTCAGCCGTTCTGGCCGAGTGCCGCTGCTCTACACGACAGCCTGTAAAATCACTTCTGGCATCGCCCCTGTTGTCCTGCCTTTGCCTCCCGTTGATCCTTTCTCTTTTTTCATTCATTCGCCTTCCCTCCCCATGTCCACAATCACCACACCCACCGCGTCGGCTGCTGCCCACAAGCACGACCACAAACACGATCACAAGCACGAGCACAAGATTGGTGACTCGGCCTGCTGCACCCACCACGAGATGGAGACCGAGCGTTATCTGCTCATCTACCTCATCGGCGGCGTGCTGCTCATCGCCAGCCTCCTAGGCCGCACCCTACTTAAAGACCAAATCCCCGAGCTCGTCGCCGTGCTCCCGGCCATGCTCGCCGCGGCCATGCTGGGCTTCCCCCTGTTCTACGCCAGCTTCAAGGAGCTTCGCGCCGGCTTTGCTTCAAGCTCATCACTCGCCTCACTGGCCATCGTCGCCGCGATGGCCATGGGCAAGTACGAAACCGCCGGCTGGCTGGCCCTGATCCTGCTGGTTGTGGACCAGGTTCTAAGGCGAACCGCGTTCTCTGCTCAGCGCGTCATCGAGCAGCTCATCCGCCTCACGCCCAACGTTGCCCGCATCGTTCGCGACAATCTCGAAATCGACCTGAAGGCCACTGAAGTCACCGTCGGTGACATCGTCCGTGTTCGCCCCGGTGAGAATCTCCCGGTTGACGGCGTCGTCATCGCCGGTCGCTCCACCGTTGACCAAGCCTCCCTCACCGGCGAAGCCGCGCCGCACGAAGTCGAACCCGGTGAGCCCGTCTACGCCGGTACCACCAACCTTTCCGGTTCGCTTGACCTTCGCTGCACCAAAGTTGGTGGCGACACCACCATCGGCAAAGTCTCCGAGCTCATCCGCGAAGCCGAGAAAACCAAGACCCCGCGCCAGCTCTTAATCGAGCAGGTCAGCCGGTTCTATGTCCCTGTCGTCCTCTCGCTCTCCTTCGTCGTCTGGTTCCTGACCGACGACATCAACCGCGCCATCACCGTACTTGTGGTCACCTGCCCGGCCGCCCTGCTGCTGTCCAGCCCCACTGCAATGGTCGCCGCCTTTGCCTCCGCCGCCCGCCTGGGCATCCTTATTAAAGAGACCCGCTACCTCGAAGCCGCGGCAGATATTGACACCGTGGTCATGGACAAAACCGGCACCATCACCACCGGCCGCTTCGTTGTTTCGCGCTTGGCCCCCGCCACCGGGGTAGATGGTGCAGAGCTGCTGGCCGCCGCCGCCAACGGCGAGCAGCAGAGCAACCACCCGCTGGCCAAGAGCATCATCAATACCGCCAAGTCGGCCCGCATCCCGCTGGATGGCTCAAACACGTTTGAAGAAACCCACGGCCGGGGCGTCAAGGCCACCACCACCATCGGCACCATCCACGTGGGCCGCCCAACATGGCTCACCGAACTATTTCCCCAGATTAAGGATGAGCTCGAAGCCGTTACGCTCCGCATCGAGGGCATGACCGGCGTCCACGTCGTCAAGGATGGCCGTTACCTGGGCGCTGTAGGCCTTGAGGACAAGATCCGCACCAACACCAAGAGCGTGATTGATCGCCTGCGTGAACTGGGCGTCCGCAAAACCGCAATCTTCACCGGCGACCGGCTCTCAGTTGCTGAGCGCGTCGGCCGGACCGTGGGTGTAGATTCTGTTGAGGCCGAGTGCCTCCCCGAAGAAAAGCACGAGCAGATCAAGGCCCTGACTAAGGCTGGCCGCCGCGTGCTCATGGTTGGCGACGGCATCAACGATGGTCCATCACTGGCCAGCGCCGATGTTGGCGTGGCCATGGGCCTAGGCGGCAGCGACATCGCCACAAATTCCGCCGGCATCGCCCTGATGAACGATGACCTCTCACGCATTCCGTTTATGATCGAACTCTCCCGCCGCAACCGGGTGATCATCGGTCAGAACATCGCCATTTCCGTGATCGTCGCCATCGTCGGCCTTGCACTGGCCGCGACGGGTCAGCTTGAGATTCTCTCGGCGCTCATCTTTCACTTTGTGGCCGATGTGCTGGTGATCCTCAACAGCTTCAGGCTCTTCCGCTTTGGTGAGCAGTACCAGGCTGAAGATGAAGCCACCGACAGCACCAGCCCCGCAAAGCGCCAGGCCAGTATGAACTTCGGCCAGCCGGTTCCAGCCTAATACCAGTTTGGCAGGCAGTACAACAAGCCGTCCGAAGGTCCCACAAAACCCCAAGCGCCGCGGCCACCACAAACCGGTCCCGCGGCGTTTTTCGTTACAACGCCTAATGCCTTTTCACCCCCAATAAGAGCGGTACCCGGAAGGGTACCGTGGGTGAACAAGTAAACGTTGCCAACACGATCCCGTATCCAACAACATCACGCGTTGACGGTTGGTATTTTGAGAGTTTGAACTCTGACGGAGCGCAAACCGTCGCGCATCGCGATAACCCGCGCGGCCTCATTTTCCAGAAGATGGCCTGTTCTTGGCAAACAAAGGCGGCTGGCGGAGCAGGCCGGTGTCCTCGCGCTCGGTCGGGCGGGGTCCAACATTGGCTCACAGCGATCCTGTCTTTGGGTATGCCAATACCCTCGTGGCATCAACCTCACGCGTAGCTCCCTACCGGATACCGCTCTGAACGGGTCTGTTGGGTGAAATCGTCGGCAATGGCCCTATTTGAACGCGGTAAGTGTGCCAGAAGGAACCGGGCAGGCTTCGGTGTCGCCAGACCTTCCTCAGTGCGGAGGTGCTCAGCAGGGGAACCCCTCTGGCTGCGACTGCGAAGGCAGCAACACAACACTTGTGGACAGTTCGTCCCGCCAATCCGTGAGCGACCGTCTGAACCCGATGTTTCTAAAGGTCCGATAGCCAATCCCGCCCCTCTCCGGTCTACCTTTCTTCAGTAGATTCACCCCGAGGTGTGTGGCTGGCCGATTCATGAACCGATCCACCGGCACGAGAGTCTTTGCCTTGACACCGTCCAGATATGTAAATGGCACCAGTGCGCATCAACATCCGTCGTCTGTTTGCGGCCCTTGCGATGGTGGGCGTGGCAGAGCTATTCATATCAATGGTTCGGCCCGCAGTTGCGCCGGACTTGGGATCGTTCTGGAGTGCAGCGGTCGATGCCGGTTTACTGGTGCTGGTTCTGATCCCGGTGATGCTGTGGCTATTGGACAGCGAGCAAAGCCCCGCTGCCGGCGTAACTGGGTTAGGTGATCCGGGGGCGAGCTCAAAGGCCACGACACGAACATGGGCGCTCGCCGCGGGCGTACTGGCGGTTGGACTGTGCATGAGTGCTGCGGTGATGTGGAGCTCGGCCCGGGCGATTGGGGATGCTGCCAAAAGCGACTTTGAGTATCTGAGCAATCAGGTCGTAACCACGATTGAAAGCCGGATGAACCGGTACGTGGACGGGCTACGCGGGGCCCGCGGGACGTTTGTTGTCAGCGAGGATGTCAACCGAAGCGCGTTTCGCAGGTACGCCACCTCGCGGGACTCAACTCACGAGGCACCCGGATTGGTTGCTATTGGCTTTATCGAAAGGGTCTCGCGCGAAGCGGTCGCGGACTTTGTCCGAAGTAGTCGGGCCGATGAGGCGCCCGGCTTTGCGGTGACCACAACCGGAAACCGATCGGATCTCTTGCTCATCAAATACCTTGAGCCGCATACCGACGATGATGCCGAGGCGCTCGGCATTGACCTTGGCGCAGAGCCAATGTTCAGACTTCCAGCCGAAGAGGCCATGCTCAGCGGCCAACCAACGCTGGCAACGCTGCCGCCAGCGCTTGCATCACGCTGCAAGCTGCCGACGAATTTCTACGTCCTTCCGGTGGACCGAAACGGCGCACCGCTGAGCCAGGACGGGCAGAAGGAAGAGGCACTGCTAGGCTGGGTGTTTGCAGCGTTTGAGATGAAGCGAGCGATGGTGGATGTTGCAAGCCAATCACAAGATAAAATTGACTTTGAGGTGTATGACGGGCCCGTGATTCTCGCTTCGAAGCTGATGTTTGATTCCGACGGTCAGAAATACAGCCTCCCATCGAGCGACGAATCCGCCATTGAGCATCGCACCTTTGCAAGCTCGCGACTGCTGAACATTGGCGGCCGGTACTGGACGGTGGCCACCAGCACGACACCAAAGTTTGATGCCGATGTTCGCCGGTCGCGCCCCGCGGTTTTGGGTGTGTCCGGAGCGATCATCAGCGTCCTGCTGGCGGCGCTGGTGTACTCCATGGGCCGAGCCCGCATCCGGGCGGTAACACTCGCCACTGAAATGACCGCCGGCCTGCGCGCCAGCGAGGCCGCCGCCAATACATCGCGCCAGCGGGTTGAACAGGCCATGGCCGAACTGACCGCGTATCAGGCCGCGATGGATGAGCACGCAATCATCGCCGTCACCGATCCGGCCGGAACCATCCTGCACGTCAATGACCTGTTCTGCAAAATCAGCGGCTACTGCCGTGAAGAATTGGTGGGCGCCAATCACCGCCTCGTCAATTCCGGCACCCACCCGCGAAGCTTCTGGACCGAGATGTTCCGCACGGTCATGGGGGGCCAAGTGTGGCACGCGGAGGTATGCAATCGGGCCAAGAACGGCTCACTGTACTGGGTTGACACAACCGTGGCGCCGATGCGAAACGAGGCGGGCAAGATCGTTCGCTTCGTCGCTATTCGGGCTGATCTGACCGAGCGCAAGCGATCAGAAAAGCGGCTGATTGACAGCGAGCGGCAGGCGCGTGACCTGGCGCTGATTGCCGAGAAGGCGAACAATGCTTCAATTATTACCGATGCCCAGGGCCGCATCGTGTGGGTCAACGATGGCTTCGTCCGTATCACCGGGTACACACTAGAGGAGGCCCGCGGCAAACGACCGGGCTCGATGCTCCAAGGTCCGCGTACCGACATGGCGACCGTTGCGCGAATGCGTGAAGCGATCTCCGAGCAAGTGCCGTTTGTTGTCGAGATTTACAACTACGGCAAAGATGGCCGCGAATTCTGGCTTCACGTTGATGCGACGCCGGTGTTTGATGGCAACGGAGACCTCACGCACTATGTGGCTGTGGAGACCGACATCCACGAGCGCAAGATGGCTGAATTACTCCGTGGCGGTCAGGCTCGCGTGCTGGAAATGCTCACCGGCCAAAGCCCTCTACCCGTACTGCTAGAAGAGGTTTGCCGTGTGATCGAGCAGCAGTGCCCCGGCAGCGGCGCTGGCGCCTCAATCATGCTGCTAGAGGGCAACACACTGCGCTCGACCGCGGGCGCCCTGACGCCGGACGAATATCGAGTCGCGGTCAACGGCTGCACCATCGGCCCAACCTCGGGCAGCTGCGGTGTGGCGGCGTGGTCCGGCTCGCTTGTTGTCACGGCCGACATGCACACCGACCCGAACTGGGCAGCATACCGCGAACTGACCGATGCCCACGACCTGCGAAGCTGCTGGTCAATGCCCGTCAAGTCTGCCTTGGGCGAGGTGCTGGGGACGATGGCGCTGTACCACAACCGACCGGCAACGCCGACAGAGAACGATCTGCGGTTGCTGGGCGAGGCGGCCCGATTGGCCGGTATCGCCATCGAGCGCAGGCAGACCGAGCATCGCCTCGCGGACATGATGAAGGATGTGCTGCACTCTCGAGATGAAAGCGAACGCCAGGGCGTTGAGCTTGTGGTGCGAGCCACCGAGATGGAACAGCTGCGCGACAAGGCCGAAGAGGCAACCGCCGCCAAAAGTGCGTTCCTGGCGAACATGAGCCATGAGATCCGCACACCACTAACGGCGATCCTGGGATACGCCGACTTGCTGCGTGATGACGGCGAAATGGCAGCCGCCCCCGTTCGCAGGCTACAGACAATTGAAACCATCCGTTCTGCAGGCCAGCACCTGCTGACAGTGATCAACGACATTCTTGACCTTTCAAAGATTGAAGCCGGCAAGATGACTGTCGAAAGTATCGAGACCTCGCTGCCAGAGATTTTCCAGGAAGTTGAGAGCCTGATGCGACCGCGCTCGGCCGCTAAGGGCGTGCGGCTTGGCACCCACCTTGAAACACCGATTCCCACCCGCGTCCTCAGCGACCCGACTCGCCTGCGGCAGATCCTCATGAACCTCGTTGGCAACGCGGCCAAGTTCACCGACCACGGCAGCATCACACTCTCGGCCAAGGTTGCCGGTTCCGCGGCGGATCCGCGGCTGCTCATTGATATCATCGACACCGGTTCTGGGCTACACCCCGATCAGGCGGCGCGGCTGTTTAGCGCGTTCTCGCAGGCCGATGAAAGCGTGACACGCAAGCACGGTGGGACAGGACTTGGGCTGACCATTTGCCGGAGGCTCGCCGAATTGATGGGCGGGCATGTAACGCTCGAACGCAGCGAGCCGGGTATGGGCTCGTGCTTCCGCATTGATTTGCCGCTGGTTGCGGTTGCCGGCTCATCGCTGATGACCGACGTTGGTTCAGTCCTCAGCGGCAGCGGTCGGCCCGCCGCAGCGCAGCAGGCAGTGCGACTGACCGGGCGGATTCTGCTGGCTGAAGACGGAGAGGACAATCAGCGGCTGATCTCGTTCCATCTGAAAAAGGCGGGCGCTGAGGTTGAGATTGCCGAAAACGGCGTGATCGCACTGGAAAGAATCCGTGCGGCAGAAGCGGCCGGCAAACCCTACGACCTGCTTCTGACCGACATGCAAATGCCCGAGATGGACGGCTACACGCTTGCCCGAACTCTGCGCAGCGCCGGCAGCACTCTGGCGATAGTGGCCCTGACGGCCCACGCCATGGCCGAGGACCGCGCCAAGTGCCACGATGCTGGCTGCGATGATTACGCCACCAAGCCAATTGACAAGATCTCGCTGCTTTCAACCTGTGCCAAGTGGATGGGCCAGCCCGGCGGCCTGTGCTCGCCTGCCAATACTGCGACAATGCTGAAGTAGAACCGTCGGGCTTGCTCGGCCTAGCGGCCAGCGAGCGTCAGCACCCGGAGCTTGGCCGAGCGGCTGCGTGGGTTTTCATGCCGCTCGATGTCGTCGGCCTGAGTGATGTCGCCTCGCCGGTCGGTGGCGAGCCCGGCTTTGACAATCTTTGCGAAAGCGCGTTTGACCGAGCGGTCCTCGAGTGAATGAAAACTGATAATCGCTACGCGGGCGCCCGGCGCAAGCCAAGTTGGCGAACCGCAGGCTGCGGCCTTGGCACCGTCAGCCACCGTATCGAGCAGCGCATCAAGGTTTCCAAGTTCATCGTTCACGGCAATACGCAGCGCCTGAAACGTGCGGGTGGCCGGGTCATTGCCGGTAACCAGTTTGAAGCTGGGCGGCATTGCCGCGCGGATGACATCCGCAAGCTGAGTGGTGGTGGTGATACGGCCCTGCGCGCGGGCCGCCACGATGGCGCGGACAATGCGAGCGGCATCGCGCTCCTCGCCAAAGTCGTACAGCAGCTGCCTTAGTTCCTGCTCGCTGCAACGGTTCACCAGATCCGCCGCGGTGATCGGGCCGGTCGGGTCCAGCCGCATATCCAGCGGGCCATCACGCATGAAACTCATGCCGCGGGAGGGATCATCAATCTGATTGCTGGCGAAGCCAAGGTCCGCCAAAACCATGTCTGCCGGGGTGCCGCGCCGTACAAGTTCCGCAGGAAGTGCAGCGAAGTTCCCTCGTACCTGGCTTACACCAGCAGGAGTGAGCACCTCCCCCACTGCCGCGGCGGCTCGGGCAAGGTTTCCGGGGTCAAAGTCGTTGAGCACGCAAAGCCCGGGGGGTGTGCCGCTGCCGGTCTGGCCAAGGGCAACAAGCTGGTGGCGGGCAACGGCGACGGCGTGGCCACCGAGACCGGCCGTGCAGTCGGCATAGAGCTCCCCCGGCTTGGGTTCAAGGGCCGCGAGCACCTGGGTGAGCAGGACGGGGATGTGGCCGAAGGTTGTGGGTCCGGGTTGACTCATTGGGGAGATGTTAAGGTGACCCGCGAGGGGGAAGGCTCGGAACCGAAGTGTGGCCAGACGGGCGGAGAAGAGTTGTCCACAGGATCTCTCCCGGATTTGCTGGTACAGATTGTGTTGATTTTATGCGGGTTTGAAGCGAATTGTCTTGACAAGAGGGGCATGCGGCGTCAATTATCGGATGTAAATTCACTCGATTTCTTGCATCGCCGCGAGGTGGTGGCATGATGCAAGTGAGACCACCTTGGTGTTTCATGGATGAAACAAGCTTGGTGGACGAAGTACGGTGCGGCGAGCGATGCTGCGGAAAACGTCGCATTGACCGCCATTTTTAAGCCGTATTTCGTGTACGGTTCGCACTTGAATTCAGCATCGCACCCCGCGTCAAGGAAGACCACCGGTGAATAGAGAAACCAAACTCGCGTTGATTCTTGGCCTTGCGGTCTTCCTGATCGTGGGCGTTTTCATGGGCGAGCATTACTCATCGATCCGTCAGCCAGTGCTCAACATTGATGTTGGCATCGGCGGCAGCGGCGATTTGGCGGATGCGCCCTCGCTTTCACCCAACAACCCATTGCTGCCGGAGCGGGTTTTGGATGTGCCCAAACCTGTGACCGTGGCACAAAGCGGGACACCCGCCGCAAGCGCAGGTGCAGGTGGCGAGCGAGCGGCCGGCACGAACCAACGCCCCCCGGGTGGCCCGGCGATGATTGAGAACGGCAAACGCGGCATCGCCTTTTCGCCAACCCCGCTAACGACCACCCCGGACACGCGGCAGTTGCCGGGTGGGATGGATGATGCCAGCCGCACTCAGGACAACCCGCTGAAGGTGCAAAATCCGTTGACACCCGGCGGGCCAGCCGGTTCCGGCGCCGTCCCAACCGCTGGCAGCGGGTTGCCGATCTCGACAGGCAAAGAAATTGCATACACAGTAAAGGCTGGCGACAACGGCGCGAAGATTGCCAAGTCGCAGTACAACGATTCGGAGCTGTGGACAAAGCTGCGTGAGTACAACAAGGCCAAGATTGGGAAGAACGATGGCCTGTCCATCGGCACCACACTGCGGATTCCGCCTAAGGATGTTCTGCTGGGCAAGGCCGAACTGAGCCCCGCCGGGCGTGGCGTGAACCCACCCGTTGCTGCCAGTGGCGTCGCTGGTAGTGGCGTGCCAGCGGTGGTTGACGGCACCACCAACTTGGTGACCGGCCCAGCAGCGGCCGGAGCAAAGCCCCCGTCCGAGAAACCGATCGACCCAAACGGCCCAAAGCTCTACACCGTTAAGTCCGGCGACACACTCATGACGATTGCCAAGACTGAGCTTGGTTCATCAAACCGGTGGAAGGAAATCCTCGATCTAAACAAGCGAACGCTTGCAGCACCTGAGAACCTCCAACTTGGAATGCAGCTCAAAATCCCCGCCAAGGATTCTGCCAAAGACCGCGCCCCGAGCGGCACAGTGCGATAACCTGAGGCCGGTTGCTCACGAAGGTGGGCAACGGCAATTTGATGGAGGCCTTTGGGGTCGCGAAGCTGGTCAGGATGGCCGCGGCGCGGTGGTTGAGAGATGGAATGATGGTCGAAGCCCTGGAGCGAACGGCGTGCTTGCCAAACTTTGCTTTCTCATCCTGAGTGTGGGCGCGATAGGCCTTGTTGTGCTTTCGCTGCGTCAGCAGCGGATGGAGACGTACCACGAGATGGCCGTCACGCAGCGCGAACTGGCATCGATGGACCGCAAAGTGCAGTTTTTCCAAAGCCAAGTTGCCCAGCGAGAGGTGCCGGGGAACGTGACAAGGCTGGCCGCAGGACTTGGCGAGTTGCGCTCCATCGGCGTTGAGGACAAGATCTTCCGCCCGGGTAGCAAGGGCCAGCCCGAGACGGCAGTTGCCGATGGAACCCCAGCGCGGCGCCGAGCGGTTGAGCCGAATCGAGCACGGTAAAGGATTTGGTAAACACGGGCGGGCAAAACGAGCTTGAATCACTGGCCGCGGAGGATGCCGCGGGGTGTATTTTGGATCGACATTGACGGTTGAAACAAGGCCCGATGGATGGGGAGGGTGTGACAGGCAGGATGCCACACCATGAAAGCCACGGCCAAGAAGTTTGTGCGATGGATCCGCTCTGTGCCAATGGCCGACTGGTGGGCGGCATCGCTGGTGCTCACGGTGTCCGGGCTTCTGTGCGCGGTGGTGTACCGGGTGCACACGCTGCAGACCGAGCCGGACCCGAGGCTGGCCAAGTTCATGGGCGAGTATGTATCATCGGTCCAGGAGCCGGGCCGTAGAGGAAGCATCTTTGACAGGCGTGGGCGGATGGTGGCATCAAGCCACTTTGGGCGATTCTTAGTGATCGATCCGGTTGAGTTCCCCGGAAAAAAGTACAACCGTGATGAGGCGATTGTGGCCTTGGCCCTTGCGCTGGGTGAGAACCCGGGCACCCTCGGTGCCAAGCTGATGAAGCCGATTGCCCGCAACGACGCGATTTGGGCCGATGCGGGGATTGATCTGACGAGCAACAAACCCAGACCCAACATCAAAGGGCTTGACCGGTACGAGCACGCCGGACCGAACGTGCTAAGCGACAGCCAGCTTGAAACTGTGACGGCGCTCATGCAGGACAAGAAAAAGCGGATGGCCGGGTTGTATCTAGAGCATCGCGCCGTGCGCGACCGAGTGGCCGATGAGCTCATCGCCCCGATTGTTGGCTCGGTGGGCATGGACAATGACACGGGCAAGGACACCGGCAAGTACGGGGTAGAAAATCGGGTCGAGAAAAAAGGTGTCATCGCGACCGATGGCTCATTGAGCTATGTGCGTGATGCCGCAGGCCACCCGCTGTGGGTGCCGCCGGACGGCTACGCCCCGCCCAAGCGTGGTGACGATGTTGTGCTCTCAATTGACCTCGAGCTGCAAAAAATTGTGGCCGAGGAGCTTGAGCGGGGTACCGCGGAGGCGGACTCCGCCGGTGGGCGCTGCGTGCTGCTGGATGTACAAACGGGCGACATTGTCGCAATCATGGATGTAGTGCGAGATGTCAAGGTCAAGGACTATGACTTCAAGACCTTTCTGGCCAAGCCCAGCGCCGAGGTAAAAACCTCGGGCACGCGCTGGAGGGTGATCAAAGCGCCTGACAGCGTCCGCAACACGCCCGAGACTCGCCGCAACCGGTGCGTAGAAGATATCTACGAGCCGGGATCAACCTTCAAGCCGTTTATGTGGGCGACGGTGATGGAACTGCGGCGAGCGGGCATCGACGAGACAATCGTCACTGGCGGTGCGCCGTGGACCGCTCCGGATGGGCGCACGCTGCGGGATGTGACCAAACGCGACAACATGACGGTTCGGGATGTGCTGGTAAACAGCTCCAACATTGGTATGGTGAAGCTCACGCAGCGGCTGACCACTGAAGAAATGCGCAGCGCCATCGTAAACTTTGGCTTTGGCACACGCACGCGAATTGAGCTACCCGGCGAATCACCGGGCGTCGTGACATCTGCCAAAAACTATCGCATGCCCACCCACGTGAGCAACGCCATCGGACACGAAGTCTCGGTGACACCGGTGCAGATGGTGCGGGCGTTCGCGGCCTTCTGCCGTGAGGGGGACATGGCCGGGACGATCACGGATGTGCGCCTGATTTCATCGATCGGCGACAAGCCCGCAGCCGAGCGGACCAGCCGCCGTGTGCTCTCACCAGAGACCGCACACCTGACCCGGACGACGCTGCGGGGCGTGACCCACAAGGTCGATGAGCGGCTAGCGACAGAATTTGGCGAGTCCGGATGGCGCTACGAGCTATTCGGTAAGTCTGGCACCGCGCAGATTCCGATCACCGATCGTGGCGATCATCCGCCAATCAAGGGCTCGAGCGGCTATTACACCGGCCAGTACTTTTCATCGTTCATCGCTGGCGGCCCCGTGGTCGATCCGCGGCTGGCAATTATTGTGATTATTGATGATCCATCGCCGACGCTGGTGCTGCAGACGAAATACTACGGCTCGCTGGTGGCAGGGCCGGTGGCCCGGCGAATCATGGAGCGGGCACTGTCGTACCTGGGTGTGCCGGCGAGCCCGCCGTCTGACCTGCCGCTGCAGGCTCACGGCGGGGACTAACCGGCCGGGTGCGAGCACGCGGTGCATAGAAATGAACGCGGAAATCTTGGAGGAGATTTCAGGAAAGGAACGCGGAGGAAGGCGGGAGGCTGGGTTGGTTTGGGCTGCTGGGCTGAGGAGCTTTTTTGCGAGGAAGTCTCCGGTTTTTTGATATGCATCAATTCAGCGTTGCGCGACCGATAATTGCGGCAGAGTTGGAGAGTTCTGTGGTTTTTAACTCCGGCATATTTCAACAC
The DNA here is from genome assembly GCA_038231815.1 of Phycisphaerales bacterium. Taxonomy (GTDB): domain Bacteria; phylum Planctomycetota; class Phycisphaerae; order Phycisphaerales; family UBA1924; genus CAILKP01. Next base: position 1,456 of record JBBRKQ010000003.1, on the reverse strand, counting down.
CTCTTCATCATCCGCGTCCCTTGGTTTCAGATCCCTCTGCGCTGCTCTCTTCGCTTTGCCCAACCGAGCTTTTTGAGTCGGTCTACTATTACGTATGCGTAAGCGGCGAGTTGTTGTTCTTGGCGCCGGGTTTGCCGGGATTGCTTGTGCCAGGGCGTTAGCAAAGTTTGATGGTGAGGTGGTGGTGGTTGACAAGACCAATCACCATTTGTTTCAACCTCTGTTGTATCAGGTGGCCACGGCGGGGCTATCGGGTTCGGACATTGCCCAGCCCGTGCGCACGATTCTGCGCGGGCAGCGGAATGTGAACGTGCACATGGCGGCGGTGGAGTCGATTGATCTGGTGCGACAGGTGATAAAACTGGACTGGGAGAAGCAAGAGCTTGAATACGACTACCTGGTGATAGCGCTTGGCGTGGAGACCAACTACTTTGGACATGATGAATGGGCCAAGTACGCGTTGGGATTGAAAACGCTGTCTGATGCGAAGGCGATTCGCGACATGCTGCTTCGGGCGTTTGAACGAGCGGAGAACCTGACGAATGACCCGGCGGAGCGGCAGCGGCAATTGACTGCGGTGGTGATTGGAGGCGGGCCAACGGGTGTGGAGATGGCTGGCGCTTTTGCTGAACTTGCCCGCAGAGCGCTGCGGCCGGAATTCAAGTTGGCTAACTTGGCCGAGACCCGCGTGGTGCTGGTGGATGCCGGGGAGCGGCTGCTTTCAACCTTTGCGCCGGAACTGTCTGCCAGGGCGAAAAGTGATTTGGAGCGAATGGGCGTCACGGTGAAGCTCGGGACCATGGTTCAGGACATTGGTGAGGGGTTTGTGATCGCCTCGGGCGAGCGCGTTGATGCGGCAACGATTGTGTGGGCCGCAGGCGTGACGGCACCGGCGACTACCCGGCCGCTCGCGAAGCAAGGCGTAACACTTGATCGCACCGGCAGGATTGTGCCGGGAGCAGATTGCGCCGTCACCGGGTTTGCCAACGTGTTCGCCGCGGGGGACATTGCAAACATGACCGATGCCAAGGGAGTGGTGGTGCCGGGCGTTGCGCAGGGCGGGATGCAGATGGGCAAGTACGTCGGGAGGGTGATCATGGCCGATGTGGCGGGCAAGCGAAGCAAGATACGCGGATTTGTGTACTGGGACAAGGGGACAATGGCGACGATCGGACGACTCTCGGCCGTTGCGGATGTGGGCGGGTTAAGAGTGGGCGGGTTTATAGCTTGGGTGCTGTGGTTGGTGATTCACCTGCTGTTCCTGGTGGACCTGCGCAGCAAGATGACGGTGCTTCTGAAATGGATCGCGGCGTTTGTGTTTTACCGGCCAACCGGGCGAGTGATCGGCGAGGGCAAGTAGTTAGGCCGAGAGCCAGCCGCCCGGTAAACCTGCAACCTTTATCGCAGCCCAACTGCCTCGAATATGGTTGTGCGTCATGAAGGCATCCACCGGATT
>JBBRKQ010000002.1:0-83333 GCA_038231815.1 Phycisphaerales bacterium | reverse complement strand
TGAAGTAATGGATGTGGCGGCAGTGCACCGGCCGGAGGGGTTGAAGGACGGCTCCACCCGGAGCAGAGCGCGGCAGTCATGCCCGCAGTTTGCGTTGTGTGTGCTGATTACGGAGTCTTTGTGCCGCGGACCGTGGCTGGAAGTGGCTAGGGCCGCGATTGCGGGTGGTGCGGATTGTTTGCAGCTTCGGGAGAAGGGCCTTACGGATCGGGAGATGCTGGCGCGGGCGGAGGCGCTGGTAATGGTGTGCGATGCGGCCGGGGTGGCGTGCTTCATCAATGACAGGGTTGATGTTGCGATGCTGGCAGGGGCCGATGGTGTGCACCTGGGGCAGGACGATGTTTCGCTGGCGCAGGCTCGCGAGCTTGCCGGGGAGAACCTGTGGCTGGGCATGTCAACGCATGATCTTGCCGAAGCGCAAGATGCAATTGTGCATGGCGCGGACATTTGCGGGGTAGGGGCGATGTTTGCGACGGAGACCAAGCGGCGGGAGACCTCTGGGCGGGTGTACTTGCTGCAGTATGTTGAAACCGCCGCGGCCATTGCGACCGAAGGACGGCCAGACGGATCGCGGCTGGCCAGACCGGTGCCGCACCTGGCCATTGGCGGGATTACTCCAGAGAACATCGGTGAGCTTGCGGCTGCGGGTTGCAGGGGCGTTGCGGTGAGCTTGGTGGTGTGCGGTGCGGCGGATCCGGCGGCAGTGTGCCGGCGGCTGAGAGCCGGGTTGGGCTTGTAGCCCCGCAGCAGGCCGGATCACGTTTTTAGCAACTTTCCCTGACCTCAAGGCGTACAACACTTCATGTTCACAGTGCTGTTTCGTGCTGTTGCCCATGCCCGCCTCGTGCTGGCTGACCGGATTTCCCACGTTTTGAGCCATTGCGGGGCTGGTGGGTTGGTCGGACGGTCTTTTTCCGTCCGAAGTTTGCAGCCTGTTCGTATTCCGGTTGCGGTTCGCAGCCGGGCCGCCGTGCGGGCGCTGGTTATTGTGCTGGCTCTTCTCGCCGCGGGTGTGCCCGGACGGGTGTTTGCCCAGCCAATCTCGGAGGATGAGAAGCAGTCAATCCTGAAGCGAACAGAGTCCATTATCCGGTCTCGCGCGTATGCCTCGACGGCGGACTTTGCCAAGTGGCCGGAGATGGTGGAGAAGTACAAGGATCGGCTGGACCGCGCCGACACGGTTTCTTCATTCTCCAACGTGCTGAACCGGCTGATGAATGAGTTTGGCATTTCACACCTGGATGTGATGACGCCCAAGATGGCCGAGCAGCGGAACAAGACATCGCAGGTGGGCATTGGCATCAAGCACAGCGGCCGGGGTGAACCCTTCACCGAGGGGCTCACGATTGACCAGGTCATTGGCGGTGGCCCCGCCGAGCGAGCGGATATCAAAGATGGCGACGTCATTTTGAAGGTTGACGGCACCGTGCTCACGACCACCGATCAGCTTCGCGGCGATGAAGGTTCTGTGATCGTGCTGACCATTCGGCGGGCCGCGGCCGGCGCTGAGAACAAAGACGGCAAGATTGAAGACATCACCGTGACCCGCGGCAAGTTCCGCACGCGTGATCCCGAATCGTTTGCCAAGATTGATGATGACACCTCGTTCATTCGTATCCCCAGCTTTGACAACACGTATGACCGCCGACGGGTGGAGTCTTTATTTAAGCAGGCGGCTGACTCAAAGCATCTGGTAATTGATCTGCGCAACAACGGTGGCGGGGCCACGACCAATCTTGGGCATTTTCTGGGCATGGTGCTGCCTCGGGGTACAGAGTATGGAACATCCGTAGACCGTGACACCAGCGAGAAGTACAAAGAGGAAACGGGCAAGGACCCGAGCGATGTGCTGGCCGTGGCGGCCTGGTCACGCGATAAGTGGAAGGTGCGGCGCAACCCGATCGAGCCGTTTGCCGGTAAGGTTGTGGTGCTAATCAACCGTGCTTCGGCATCGGCCTCGGAGATTGCCGCCGCGGCGCTGAAGGAACTGCACGACCCACCGGCGACGCTGATTGGCGGCAGGACCGCCGGTGCGGTGCTGGTGGCCAACGATGTTTCTTTGCCGGATGGATTCCGGATGATGGTGCCAATCAGCGAGTATGTGACCATTAAAGGCAGGCGGCTAGAGGGCAACCCGCTGAAGCCTGATGTTGGCGGGCCGTTTAGCCTGGAGCGCGTGGGCAACAAGCCGGAAACCGATGAGGTTGTGAAGCTTGCGCTGAAAGAGCTGAAGAAGGATTAAGTGGCCGGAAGCTCGCAGGGCTGGCGCGGGCCAAAGTCAGCAGTGATTTCGCGATCGGTTGCGTTATGATGGTGCAGCGCGCATCAGATGGTGCGCTGTGATCACCAAACCCCGTGCCATCGCACGGGGGTCATACCGACTGCCGCCATGCCGCTTATTGAACTTGAAGATTTCGCTGACCCGCGGCTGGATGATTACCGCATCATTAAAGATCGGCAACTCACGGCGGAGTTTCTGCGCAATGCCGACGGCTACCGCAGTCAGTCGATCGTGCGCAAGTTCATGGCCGAGGGAGAATCGGTGGTGGGCACGCTGATTCGGTCGCGGTATCCGACAGTGTCTGTGCTGTGCGCGCGGCAGCGGCTGGAGCACATGGCTGACTATCTTGCGCCGCTGGCAACGGATGTGCCGGTGTACGTGCTGGACAAGTCGCACATCGAGCCGCTGGTTGGCTTTTCCGTCCATCGCGGGGTGATGGCCATTGGGGCATACCCCACAGAGGCCGACCCCATCGCCGTGGCGGGGCTTTGCCGCCCGGGCAAGCCGCTGCTGGTGCTTGAGGACATTTTCAATCACGACAACATCGGCGGGCTGTTTCGCAACGCGGCGGCCTTCGGGGCGGCGGGCATTATCCTGAACAACCGCTGCAGTGACCCGCTGTACCGCAAGGCCATTCGCGTGAGCATGGGCCACGTGCTGCGCGTGCCGTTTGCGTTTGTGGGCGTGGCCGAAACCGGGCCCACCAGTTGGCCCGTGTTTTTGCAGACGTTGGCCGCAATGGGCATCGCCACATGCGCCATGACGCCGCGGCAGCCTGATGGCACGGTTGACCTAAATGAACTGGCTACAAAACTTGGCGGCCAGCAGCAATGTGTGGCGGTACTGATTGGCAGTGAAGGGCCGGGTCTGACGCCGGCGGCCCTGGCGGCGGCAAAGTACAAGGTAAGCATTGCGATGGTGGATGGGACGGACTCGCTGAATGCGTACGTGGCGGGTGCGGTGGCACTGCACAGGCTGAGCAGGCCCAGCTGAGCAGGCCCGGCTGAGCAGGCCCGGCTGATTGGCGGGGCCTGTACGGATGCGATTGGGTATATCTCGTGGATAAACTACGTGGTGGGGTTGAAATGAGGGCCGCTTAGACGAAAAACGGTGCCGGGGTGCTATGGGAACCCCCAACTTCGGGGAATCGCCGGGTATCTCCCGGTGGAATCGCGGTTCGGGGAAGAAAAGCCTGCATCCAAAGAACTCTCCGGGCGATATGCTTCGTAGAGCAAAGAGTCATTTTGATGGTGTTGGAAATGTTGTTTGGTAGTTTGACTCGGTACAGATAAAACTCCCGCGATCGCGGGTGGGTTCTGACAGGTGTCTTTGCGGTTTAATCTCACCCCGGCGCGGAAGTTTTTCTGCAAGCCGGAAACTTCGACCGGACATGGATTTAGATGGAGCAGCACACTATGAAACGAAAACACACGACGTCGGTACTGGTTGCGCTGGTAGGCGCGATGGTTTCACTTACTGCCATGACGGCGATGGCTGCCGAGGGCAGCGGCCGCGCTCCGAAGCGCGAAGCCGAGCTTAGCGCTGATGTGCGTCGCGAGGGCACGGGTGATCGCCGCGAGAAGCTGCTGAATCAGGAGCTTTCGGCGTTTAACTTTGACCTGTTCAAGCTGCTCAGCGACGCCAAGGGCGAGCTGCCAACAGCGGACTCAGTCAAGGGCAAGCCGCTGGTGCTGCTGACGCTGTCGTCATGGACTCCGGGCTCCAAGGATGCCGTGACCAAGGTCGCGGCGGTTGCCAAGAAGTTCGCTGGCGTGACCGTGCTGGCCATTCACTCCGACAAAAAGTTTGAGGACGGCATCAAGCTGCTCGAGGAGCAGAAGCTTGACTGGACCATTGCCAAAGATGCGGGCGGCAAGTTCCGCGCTGCAATCCTCAGCGACGGTGACCCCGATGTGTACGTGATTGACCGCGCTGGCCAGATGCGCTTTGCCGATATCGAGACCGACTCGCTGGAGAAGGCTTTGGAGACTGTCTCGCTGGAGACGCCCGAGGCCGCAGCACAGAAGTTTGAGCAGCTCAAAGCCGCGGCCGTTGCTGCGAAGATTAACGCGGAGAAGACGGTTGCCGTTGGCGATGTCTACCGCCCCGGCGTCAAGATTCGTGGTGATTACGTGCAGCCCTCCGCTGCCGAGTATGACAAGACTTTGTGGCCCCGCAAGAACAACAAGGATGCGGTTTCGCAGCAGGCAACGGACATTCAGGAGAAGGAACTGCCCAAGGAGATTCTGGGCTTTGCCGACACTGTTGAGTGGTTCTCGCCGCGCCCCGCGCTGGCTGACCTGGCTGGCAAGGTAACGGTGATTGAGTTCTGGGCCACCTGGTGCAGCCCGTGCAAGAAGGCCAAGCCAATGCTGGATGATCTGTGCGAGAAGAACCGCGATGATCTGACCATGATCGCGTTTAGCGGGTACGACGATCCCAAGTTCAAGGTGCAGGATTACCTGCGTAGCCACCCCAGCGAGCTGATTCAGGTTTACGAGCCCGAGGGCAAGGTGTACAAGGCTCTTGGCATCAACGCGATCCCGCTGGCGGTTGCCATGAGCACCGATGGCAAGGTCCGCTGGATGGGCAACCCCCTTGACCCGAGCTTCCGCTCAACGGTTGAGGAGATCATTGCCAAGGACCCAGGCGTTGCGGCCCGTCGCAAGGCCGACAAGGAAGCCATCAAAGCTCGCGGCGGCTGATTCACCTGCTAGGAATTGAACACAAAGTTCTTGCGAGATATCTCTGAGTACTTTCAAAGACCCGCCAGCACATGCTGGCGGGTTTTTTAATATCCGAGATCATTCTGATACGGTTGGTGGTTTAGATGCGTTGCCCGCCACGCTGGCGATGTGGCTTACCGGCGGCTCCGGCGCATCGCGTACACGCCCGCGGCAACCAAGGCAGCGGCTGCCGCACCCGGTGAGGGCACCGGTGGGCCCCCGCCTCCGCCCCCGCCCCCCCCGCCTCCACCCCCACCGCCCCCTCCTCCACCGCCGCCGCCGTCACCGCTGTAGCTGCGGCCAAGGTTTGGCGGCAGGCCATCCACACCGCCGCTGCCGGCGTGTGTGTAGCCAAAGTCTGCGGCATCAAGCAGTGTGGGGCCGATCAGGCCTGTGGGCGACGACTCGGTAACTTTGTACACCTCAACGGAGATTGAGCCGAGCGCCCAACTTGCTCCGGGTGGCAGGTCATCAGCGACGAAGGTGATCTCAGCAGCGCCATCGCTGTGACGAATCGGCACGACGATTCGGTACACCGCATCGCCCGGACGATCGATCGAGCCGTAACCGAGCGAGGCGACTTCCATAGCGCCCGAACCGGCGGGGTGGGTGCTGATGCCCTCGGGATCGGGATAGGACTGATTGGGCTGCCCATCGGGCGTTTCCATCGCAAAGCTGGAGCGAAACTGCGGCGTGGGAGAATCAACGATGACGTTGAACACCGAAGGCTTGGTCTTTTTTCCTGCGGGTTTGCCGGGGTTCTCAGCCTTGGCCGCATCGCCCCAAGGGCCGATGATTTGCAGGTCAATGGCCACGACCATGAGTTGATGGTCCGGTAGCTTTTCCAGACGCAGCGAGACGGGCCTGCCATCAAACGGACCAAACGTGGGAATGCCTGCCGGCGTGCGGCCAGCGGCAGCACCGCTGGGCAGAGTCCAGCCCGGGTGACGCTCTCCATCAATAAAGTAATCGGTGTATACCGGCACCGCGAACGCTGGTGCTGCGGCGGCGAGAATGAGCAGTGCTGCGAGCGGCGTGAAGGCGCTGCGGTGGAAGCGAGATTGAGAAAAGATGCGACGGTCCATTTTGACTCCAGACATTGCGGAGGCTCGCGGACGTGTCACCCATCGCGGGCGATGGTGTGACCGGCGGCTCGTGCCTCTGCATGTACAACCTGCCAAACAATGGCGGTCGCTGCCAGCAATGCCCGCAAAGAAAGGGCAAATGGTGCGGCATGTTGTGGTTGAAGCAAGCGTCGGAGTGGTTCTTGGACCATCTCCGGCGCGATCTCTCCCTGACCGCCAGCGAGGCGCTGGGACGGGGCGGGACCAACAGGAGCGAAGCCGAGGCGGATACCGACAAGCAGATACCGGACGTGTGTGAGCCTTGCCGGGAATCCGGCGAGTTCAAACAGCGCGAGTCACACCCGTGGCGAGAGATTTGGTCGCTCTCGGTGCGGGGGAACGAAACGAAAAGGAGGGGGCTAAGGGAGGGGGAAACCGGGCGAGCAGAAGTGAGAAGGCTGAGCAGATCGAGAGGATCTGGTAGGGAACAGATCAGTAGAAAGGGCTAAGGGTGAAGCGAGCGGTTCGAGTGGTTCTGCTGCTTGGATTGCTTCATTCGCTTCATCTGCTTCATTTGCTTCGTTTGCGTCATAGTGAGCAAGGGGTCCTTGGCGGTGGGCCGCGGGTCTCATGTCGGTACGAGGGGTTGTGCGATGCGGTTTCAGTTTGGCGCGCTGGCTGCGCGATGGAAACAGAAAAAAATGAAAAAAAGATGTGCTTATCCAGCGCATGCAATAGCCGCATGTTTGCGGCGTTACGCATCTTCGCGCGCTGCGCGAAAATTGAAGCTTTTATAGGGTTTACAGGGCGATTTTCAGGTCGCGTCCGCATCGAGGGCGAGGGCTTCTCGGGCCACCTGCAGCAGCATCGCTCGCGGCGCGGGCAGGTTTGTCCAGAGTTGTGACTGCTCCGCCGCCTGGCCCACAAACAACTGCGTACCGGTAACAACCTGTAAGCCGCGGGCAATGGCCGTAGCAAGCATTGGCGTGTGCAGCGGGCGGTACACACTCTCAGCGATGATGCAGTGCGTGTTCAGTAAGCTGATGATTTCGGTGCTGAGCGCTGAATCACTCTCGCTGCCGCCCCCGGCCATGCCGGCGCTCGTGCAGTTAAACACAGCCGCCAGCGCGGGCGCGAGTGTTTGCAGCTCATCGTGGCGCACCGCCCTTAGATGCTCGACATCGCAACGCAGTGAGTCACGCAGCTCAGCGCACAGCTTCTCGGCACGCTCGGCGGTGCGGTTGATGACCAGCGCACGGCCACCTTCAAGCACAACCGTGGCGGCCAGCGCTCGGGCCGTACCGCCTGCGCCCAGAATCAGCACGGTGTTGCCCACCAGCGTGCCCAGGGCATCGCGCAGCGCGCCCGCGGCGGCGGGTCCATCGGTGTTTCGCACATCAAATTTTTCAATCCGCCCGCGATTGTCACGCGTGATGGCCAGCGTATTGGCCGAGCCGCACGCCTTTGAGAGATCATCAAGTGACCAGCGCAGGTCACCAAGTTCGATGCACTCCTGCGCGAGCTGCACCAGATTCTCTTTATGCGGAATCGTGACCGAGCAACCGGTAAAGTCCAGCATCGGGTGCTCGGCCATTGCAAGTAGTGTGGCCTTAAACGGCTCGTAGCCGGGGGCCACGGGCATGTGCAGGTATACACCGTTGTGGCCGCGGGCCTCAAACGCAGCGTTGTGAACTTGCGGGCTTATCGAATGCTCAACCGGCCAGCCAATCACACCGTACAGCTTGGTTTCGCGGTTGATGCTGCGAAAGCGGTACATGCCAAGCAGTTCATCAAGCGTGGGCTGGCCCGGGGCGGTCGCGGCGTTGCGCCGCAGTGAGGCGAAGGTCAGGAACCCATCAAACTTACCGGCCAGCACCCGCGACATCATGCCAAACTGGCCCATGCCAAGGGCGATCATCGGTCGGCCAAGCTCGTGCGACTCGGCAAGTACATCCAGCAGTTCCAAGTTGTCACGCAGCGAGCGAGCCCGGTACGCCACTTTGCTGATGCGGCAGATCGGCTCGGCGGCCATGGCCGAGATTTGCCGGAACAAATCGGCCGGGCGAGTTTGAAAGTCATGGGCCGAGAGAATCAAGCCAGTGCTCACCTGGCGCAGTTGGCCCTCGTGCTCAACGCACAAGTTCACCTTCTGCCGGATGTTTTCCGAGCGGGTATAGGTGGCCAGTTCAATGTCTATATAGCGTGGCGGATGCTCACCCGGTTTGGCGGCGGCACACAGCCGCTCCATAAGGCTTATTCGGGCATCATCCGGCCCATCATACTGGCCACCTTCCAGCACCGGTCGGCAGGTGACGATGCACGGCAGCGGGCACTCAGTGACGAGCTTGATGATGGGTTCAATCTGGAGATCATCATCTACACCTGTGTAGAACGGGTCTATCCGCAGCTCAACAAGGTCTGCCCCGCGATGGCGGGCTTCAACAGCGTCGGCCGCGGCGGCGATGGGGTCTTCAACGAAGAGTGGTACACAGAGAAAGGTCACGGCGGAGGGTAACGGGGTAAGGTGCGGTGCCGCCATGGGCATCGCCGTCTTTTTGTGTAAAGGGGGGAGATTCGTGATTGCGGGTGAAGCGTGCGCGTGGGGTGGTGCGTTTTGTGGGAGTGGAACGCGGACACCGCCAGGAATGGCGGTGCTACGAATGGCGTGCTATTTGGTAATGTGTCCCAGCACTTCGCCAATGGCGATCTTGTTCTGGCCGGCTGTGCCCAGATCTTTCACCGTCGCCTCTGTGCCGCTTTCAAGAATGATCGCAAAGCGTGAGCCCGCATCGCCTGCATCTTTAAGGAGCTTGCCGATGTTCTTGGTTGCCTTGTAGCTCCGCCGGGTGTGCAGGCCGGCGCTTCGCAGTTGGGCTACTAGTGGCTGCAACTGCGCATCGGCCTCGGGGGTGCCGTTGCTGATGATGTACGCATCCGGCCGCAAGCCCAGGCTCGCGGCGATCTCGGCATCGCTGGGGATCAGCTTTTTGTCCGCCAGCAGCAGGCTTAGCACAACATCTCCCATTCCAAAGCCAATAGCGGGCGTGGGCGGGCCGCCAAAGAGTTCAATGAGATTGTCATACCGGCCGCCACCTGCAACGGCGCGCTCGTTACCGGCGATCACTTCAAACACCGTGCCGGTGTAGTACGCCAGGCCGCGCACAATGCTGGCATCTACGGCGCACCACTGGCCAATGCCCATGGCCCGCAGGTGCTCGCTCACGGCGGCAATGCCCGGCATCGCTGCCAGTGTTACCGCATCCTCGGCCGTGCCGGTGCCCAGCAGCACCCGCCCTGCCGCGCCCGCGACGGCGGCCATTTTCGCATCAAACTCTGCGATCCGCAGCCCCGCTTGCTCGCACGATTGCGCAAACACTTCCGGCTTCAGCTTGCTGCGCTTGTCCAGCAGCCCAAGGGCCGCCATGGGTTCACCGGTGATGCCGCAGGATTTGAGCACTTCAATGGCCGCAGCGCGGTCGTTCATGCGCACTTGCAAATCTGCCGGAGATAGACCAAGGTGGGCCAGCAGGTCAACGACGACGGCGATGATCTCAGCATCGGCCAGCGCGCGGTCATCAGCACCCAATATGTCGCAGTTCCATTGCAGGAACTCGCGCAGGCGGCCGCGCTGCGGGCGCTCAGCCCGGAAGCAGGTGCTTTGCCAGAACCACTTGGTGGGCTTGGGAAGCTGGCCAGACTGTGCGGCGTACAGGCGGGCGAGGGTGGGGGTGAACTCAGGGCGAAGGGCATAGTCCTTCTCACCACCGGCGCGGGTGAAGCTGAACAGCTCAGAAATGATGCCATCGCCGGACTTGACGGTGTACAGGTCAAGGTGCTCGAAGGTTGGTCCATCAACCTCATCAAACCCGTGGCGCAGGCTGATGGTGCGCCAGGCTTTTTCAATATATCGGCGGCGGGCCAAGGCCAGCGGGTACATGTCGCGCGTGCCGGTGGGAGCCTGGAACTTGTCGCGGGGGCGGGCGGGCGGGGGTGTTGGAGACGAAGCAGAGTCCATGAAGCAGTGTACAGGGTCCGGCGGCCTAAATCGCCAAATCGCCAAATGGCGGACTCGCCAAGCGTGAGATTGCGCCGCGTGAGGGTTGCGACGCTTTGGGTGCTGGTTTGGGGCTGGGTAGCGGTTTTTTGCCTGTCGGAGTGAAGGGTTCGGTAGTATTTAATTCTGGACGTGATTTTGCTTGCAACGTTGTTGCGGGGAGGTATTTTCTCCGTCACGGGGTGGCATTTTGCCAGCCCGCCGCCCAAGGCCCTTGAAACAGTCTGATGAACCGGTTGGATCTGGGAAGCAAAAACAACTGTTGCAGGCCGCATTGCCGGTTGCGGGGCAATCGCGGCGCGGGCCGCGGATGGTCAGTGCTTCGCTGGCAGCCATGCTGCTGGTGCCCTTGGCCGCGAACGCACAATCGCAAATCACGCCCGGTGCGCCGTTGGTGCCGTTGCGGCCGCAGGCGTTGGCAAACGGCGTTGGCAACCGCATCACGTACCAGTACAACACGGAGTTTGTCACCATCGGCGCAATCGGCAATGTTGCGTGGACATCACCACCAAACATTTCGGACAACATGCGCGGTTTTGGCAGTGTGAACTATGAGTATCGCATCGGGCGGACTGAGATTACCACGAGCCAGTGGTGCAGCCTTCTCAGTGCGGCGATGGGGCGTTCATCCAGCCAGCGGTTGCCGTGGCTTAGCCTTCCCAGTTCGTGGGCGGGTGATGTTGACCCCACGTACGATGGACCCGGCGTGCACTACCGCGCCATCCCGGGGCGAGAAAACTTTGGTGTGGGCGATGTTTCATGGCGTGCGGCGGCGATGTACTGCAACTGGCTGCACAATGGGTAGTCTACCAGCCTCGCGAGTTTTTTAAGCGGCGCGTATGCTGTGAGCACCTACGGTGTACGGGGCAATGTTTTTACCGATCAAGCCTCCCACAGCCCTGATGCCAGGTTCTGGATTCCCTCGATGCGCGAGTGGAAGAAGGCGGCGTTTTATGATCCGAACAGGGGTGGGGCCGGTGTTGGCGGGCAGGCCAATGCGGGCTTCAACACGGCCGCCAATGGTGTTGATGCCACCCAAATCCCGCTGATGAGCTACCCGAACACGCAGTCGCCCTGGGGTGTGCTGGACATGGCCGGGAGTACGCAGGAATGGATGGAATCAACGTATACGTACAGCGAGGGGTACAAAGACCGATTCATTCTGGGGAGTACATGGGTGGCACCGGTGAGTATGGGTACTGGTCGAATAGCATTAGCTGCTGGCGGCTTTCCTGCGGATGAAGCATTTTTCCAAGGTTTTCGCATCGCCGCCAGTATTCCCAGTCCAGGAAGCATCGTTGTCATCGTTGTCATCGTTGTCATCGTTGTTGGCTTTGTTTGTTGCTCAAGCCGTCACAAGCGAGGTGAACGGTGAAATTGCGACTGTAACTTTTCAGCCGAACTCGTTTGCCGCCGCCATTGGCTGAGGGTGATGCTTCAGCGGTATTGCAAGCCATCCCACATCCAGCATTTCATCGCGGAGCGATGCAGGTTCATAGCCGTGGGCAGCGGCGGCAGCGGCGCCTGCGGATTGTTGCCGTGCGGTTGGCACCACCGCGGCGCGCTGCAAGTTGATTGTTTGTGGGACCTATCTAGAGCCCACGAGCCCATCAAGCACCTTGGCTTTGGCCAAAGTTTCCTCCCATTCCGCCTCGGGCACAGAATCCGCAACGATGCCGGCACCCACGGGGTATTCCAGCACCGCCGGGGCCAGTGGGCTGAAGGTGTCAACCTCGCCGCGGAGGTCTTCGCCCAGGGCTGGGTTTGGCCGCGGGCCGCGAAGCAGGGCGGTGCGGATGGCCATGGCAAGTTCAACCCGGCCGCAGTTTGAGAAGTAGCCCACCACCCCGCAGTACGGCCCGCGACGGTGGGGCTCAAGCTCGGCTATCAGTTGCATTGCTCGCAGCTTGGGTGCTCCGGTGATGGAGCCGCCCGGCAGCGTGGCATCCAGCACTTCGGCCACTTTGCTGCCCGCGGCCAGCGTGCCGCACACCGTGGCGGTGGCTTGCAGCACCCCGGTGCCGGGGCGGCCGTGCCGCTCAATGGTTCGCCGATCGGTCACGTGCACGCTTCCGGGGGTGCACACGCGCCCGAGATCGTTGCGCATGAGATCAATAATCATCGTGAGTTCAGCGTTTTCTTTCTCGCTGCGGTCAAGGTCGGTGGTGGCCAAGCTGTCCGCGGCGGCATCGGCCAAAAGCGGGCGGGTGCCCTTCATGGGCCGGGTCTGCACCAGCATGGTGCCATCGGCCTTTGGGATGATGGACAGGAACAGCTCCGGGCTTTGGCAGCACATGACGCGCCGGGTGGCGAAATAGTCTGGTGATTCAAGGTACACGCCAAACCATGCGCTGGTGCGTTCATGCAAAGTTGCCATGAGCGCGCGGGCGCTGCCGCTGAATCGCGCCGCTAGAGTGTGCGTGAGGTTCAGTTGGTAGATATCACCCTTGGCGATGTGCTCTTTGGCGGCCAGCACGGCGGCGATGTAGCCATCACGCGACCAGGTGGTGCTGGCAGCGCCGATGGTGAATGCGGGGTGGGTTGGAGCGGGCGCGGTAGTGATGGCGGTAGGGGGACTGTCGCTGAGGCACGCAAGGGCTGTTTGCAGCAACTTCTCTGCCGCGGGTTGGTCACCCGTCAGCCACCACGCGCCGGTGCGTGCATCGTGGCACAGTGCGGCCGGGCAGCGATGGAACTCCAGCGGCGGCCAACGTGTGGCATCGGCCGGATCAAAGTCGGTATCGGCCGCTGTAATGGCCTTGGGGTGCAGCGAGCGGGCAAAGTCGTAGCTGATGTAGCCGATGTGCCCGCCATCAAAGGGCGGCTCATCGGCATCGCGGGCCCGGGGCTGCTTGGCCACCAGCGAGCCGGGCACAGCCCCGGTAATGGTTCGGTCAGGCTCGGTCAGGATTGACCAGCGACTCTCGGCACCGTCTGCGTTGGGCTCAACCTGGCCGGAAAGCAGCGCCACCAACCGCCGCTGCCGCGGCCAGCGGCCAAGAAGCGTGAGTGGTGTGATGCCGGGGAGTTGATCTGTTTGTTTCATGGACTGGGCGGGGACGGATTTGGGGGTAGGGGCAGGAGATGGTGCTGGAGATGGTGCTGGGCAGACCGGAGAGATAAGGGTAGAGGGTGAAGCCAGCATGGCGGTGGCGGAGCGGTGGCGGAGCGGTGGTGGCAGCGGTGGTGGGAGTGGTGGGGTGGCGGGAGTCGTCGGGTGTGGAGTGGTGGGGTTGCGTCTCGCACCATCGCTTTGCCGCGGCTTTACTCCCGGCTGATGGTGATCTGACCGTTATCGCCAAGCGTGATTCGCCGGACAGGTTGTGGTGGGATGGTGGGGTGATAGCGGGTGTGCTTGCGTTCACCGGTGCGGCGGAGGAGGCCGAGTTTGGTCATTTCTAGCAGGTCGCGGGTGGCTGTTGCAGCTATTTTGTTACGTGGGCTTACCGGTTCAAGCCCACGTGGTGGGATCATGGTTGGTTTCGTTTCCATCGCGAACGCAAGGTGGTGTATCGATCAAAAAAGGGTGTAATGAGCGATAGGAGTACGCTGTATCGCTCATCGGGTGCTTGAGAGCCGTAGAGCGGTTTGAATATTGCCGTGCTTGGACGGATTGATGAAAACTCACCGCCCGGGAGGGCGGCGCTATGGGGGCCATGAAAAACCGCCCCGGGCGGCCGGGGCGGTTGGGTGGAATTTTGGTTTTACTTGGGACTTGGGATTTAGAACTTGGGCTTTGTCTTACTTGTCCTGCTCTTTAATGCCCATGCCCGAGCGATTTGGTGGGGCGGGCCGTGCGGGGCGCTTGTAGCCGGTGGTCTTGATCTCATCGAGCAGGGTGCTGATGGCCACATCAAGCTGCGGGTCTCCGTTGTCCTGCATTTTGCTGGGGTCATCTAGCACCATCAGGTCTGGGTCAACGCCGTGGCCTTCAATGCCCCAGGTGCCATCGGTCTCGTAGAAGCCGAAGGTGGGCACGGCGATTGTGCCGCCGTCGATCAGGGCCGGGTTGCCGGAGATGCCGACCAGCCCGCCCCAGGTGCGGGTGCCGATGAGCTTGCCGAGTTTGGTGCGCTTAAACAGCCAGGGGAACATGTCTCCGCCCGAGCCGGCCAAGCCGTTGATGAGCATGGCCTTGGGGCCTTGGTGGCTATCGGGCGGCCAAGTCCAGTCAGATTTTTCGCCGCCGCGACGGGCCCAGTAGTTGGTTGCCGGGCGATTGAGCAGTTCGATGAAGCGGGTTGGAATCTGGCCGCCGCCGTTCCAGCGATCATCAATGATCAGGGCATCCATGCCGCGCTGTCCGGCGAATTGGCGGAAGAGGTCGTTCTGGCCTTCAGCGCCGGTGTTGACGACGTAGATGTAGCCGATCTTGCCTTCGGACTTGTCAAAGATGTACTTGCGTTTGGCCTCGATCCACGCGCGGAAGCGGAGGTTGGCCTCGCTGCCGATGGGCTTGACAAGCACTTCCTTCTCGGTGCCATCCATGACTGGCTTGTCGCTGACAGTGACGCCCACCACCCGGTCGGCCGTGGCGATGAACGCTGCGTAAATGTCTTTGCTGGTATCAACCGGTGTGCCGTTGACGGCAAGGACGTACTGGCCGGCCTTGATGTCAATACCGGGGATTGAGAGCGGGCCTTTGCCGTCACCATCCCATGGGCCTCCGGTGAGAATGCGCTTGATGCGGTAGGCCTTGGTGGCCCCTTCGGTGACAAGCTCAAAGTCGGCGCCGAGCATTCCAACACCAATAGCCGCGGGGGCGGCTTCAACATCGCCCGGGTCCTGTGCGTAGGCGTGGCCAACGTTCAGTTCGCTGATCATTTCACCGATGATGAACTGCACATCATCGCGGCTGGTGGCGTCATCAACCATGGGCAGGTAGTGGTCACGCACCTTGGTCCAATCAACGCCGTGCATGTCGGCCAGATAGAAGTAGTCACGGAAGATGCGCCACGCATCGGTGACGATTTGCCTCCATTCTTCACGCGGCTGCAACGACATGCGTGTGCCTGCGGTGGGCACGGGCTGGGCCTTGCCACCGCCGGCTGCGGCATCGTAAATTGTTGTGCCGACGAGGATTTTTTTACCATCGGCCGAGAGTTCAAAGCCGCCGCCACCGGTGACGGCTTTTTCTTCGCGGGCATCGTCCTTGGGGTCAAAGATTTTGATGCCAGCATTGCCGCCCTCGCCGCGGCCACCGGAGCGAACGTAGATGACTTTGTTATCCTCGGTCACTGCGACGTTACCGAAGCCGCCGGATGAGAGCGGCAGGATCATTGCGCGAGACTCGAAGCCCTCGATGTCGATTTTGATCGGGTCTGCCTTCTTCTTATCCTTGCCGTCTTTCTTGTCGTCTTTCTTGTCATCTTTTTTGTCATCCTTTTTGTCAGACTTGTCGTCTGACTTCTTATCATCCGACTTGGATGCGTTCTTGGTACCACTGATGGTGCCCGAGATCTCGCCCGTGTTCCAGGTGCCGGTGAAACTTGCACCGGTGACTTTGCCTTCCATCGTCACCTGTGCCTTGTTCATTGCAACGGTGAATTTCACTGTTGCGGTGGCCTTGTCAAAGCTGCCGTTGATGTCGGCCGTGCCCATGACGCTGGTAATCTTTCCGGTGACCTTGCTCTCGTCTTCGAGTTTCAAGTTCAGGAAGAACGGCACTGTGCCGCCGGGGATGACCTCTGCCGGGCCGGTAGCGCTGCACGACCATGAGCCGGTGACTGGGTCATCAGCCGCCGCGGCGGGTTTGTCTTCTTTCTTGTCATCCTTCTTGGGCTCATCCTTCTTGTCGTCTTTCTTTTCGTCAGCCTTGCTGCCCTCGGGCTTGATGCTTTCATCATCGTTCTTGGGCAGGATGGGCCATTTCACATCCTTGCGCAGGGGTGCGGCCATGAGCACTTCAGTACCGGAGTAAATGAACGTCAGGTCGATGTCTGCATACTTGGGGTTGTTGATGGCCTGCTGGCTGGTGAAATACAGCCAATCGCCCTTGCGATCAAACGCCGGTGAGCCGGAGTTGAACATTGGGCTGATGATTTCGTTCTTTTCGCCGGACTTCATGTTGTACAGCCAGATGGATGAATTCTGGCGAGCAGCGGAGGTCAGCGAATAGGCCATCCATGCGGAGTCATGCGAGAACGCAACCGTGGGGCCGGTCATCTGTGGGTCGGTGTCGATGGTTTTGGTCTCGCCCTTTTCAACATCGGTCATGTACAGCACGCCGTTGCTGTCGTGGTACACGATGAACTTGCTATCGGGCGACCACTGCGTGCCCATGCGAAAGCCCGGGCCCATGCTCGTGAGCTTGCGGACGATGTTCTCTTCCTTCTTTGGCTCGGGCTTGGTCTCATCTTTTTTGACCTCATCTTTTTTAGCCTCGTCTTTTTTAGCCTCGTCCTTTTTGGCATCATCGGCCTTGCCATCTTCCTTCTTGGCGTCATCCTTTTTCTTGTCGTCCTTCTTCTCTTCTTCCTTTGAGCCTGAGGACCGGATGTACAGCTCATACTCGCCGGTTTCATCGCTGAGGTAGCTGATCCACCGTCCATCGGGCGACCAGGCTACATCGCGCTCAAACACGCCGTTGGTGGCCGTCAGCCGGCGCACCACGCCCTCCTTGGCTGGCAACGTCCAGATGTCACCCCGGCCGGAGACCGCGATGCGTTTGCCCGTCGGTGAGATACTGGTGGATGAAACCTTTGCGGCACCTTCAACCGTGCGCTCGGCAACCAGCGGCTTGGAGCCGGGGATGGTGATCGTCAGTTCGCGGCTTTGCCGGGTCTTTAGATCCAGCACGCGAAGTACCGGCCCAAGCTGGAACACAATTTCGCCCTGGCCTGCATCACCGGGGCCCATGCCCGGCCAACGCACATCATCATCTTTAAACGTCGTGATCTGCTCACGGGTTTCAGTCTGCGGGTTGTACATCCACACGTTGAGGCGATGCTCTGGGCCGCCATCGGAGAGGTAGTACACCTTGCCGCCGTTCCACATCGGTAGCGTGTCGGTGCCTTCCCAGTCGGTCACCTTCTTGGCGGCCTTGGTCTCCAAGTTGAACAGCCAGATATCCGTGGCCATGCCGCCGCGATACCGCTTCCAGGTGCGCGTATCGGTCACGTGCAGGCTGTAGGCCAGCCACTTGCCATCATCGCTGATTGAGCCAAAGCCGCCGTACGGCACCGGCAACTGCGTGGGCATCCCGCCGGCGGCGGGCACCGTCCACAACTGGCTCTGCCGGGGCAGCCCGGCGAAACCGTTGGTGATCATCAGCAGGTTTTTTCCATCGGGGTACCAGCCCGCCAAAATCTCACCGGCCGGGTGGTGCGTCACGCGCTGGGCCTCGCCGCCCGTTCCGCCGTTGACTGGCATGGTGTAGATTTCACTGTTGCCGTCATACCGGCCAATAAACGCGATGGTCTTGCCATCCGGTGAGAAACGCGGGAAGCTCTCAGCGCCGGCTCGGGTTGACAGTGGCGTGGCCGCTCCGCCGGTGCGTGGGGCGAGATACAAATCGTTGGCATATGCAAAGCAGATGAAGTCTTTGCTGATGGCTGGGAACCGCAGCATTGCCGCGGCGGGCTTGTTCACCTTTGGCGCTGGTGCAGCCGGGGCTGCGATGGCGGGTTGGGCCAAGGCAAGGTCACCAAACGCGGGCCAGGCCAGTCCGGCGATGAGCATGAGCGTTGCCGGGACAAAGTGGCGAGCCATCAGATTCTTCTTCAAAGCAGTTCTCCAGAGAGCAAACGAGCAAAAAGTGAGCAACATCAACTTGGCTTTAGACCAATCTATCGCGGAGCCAAGATCCAAACCGGCCTCGCAAGAACTGCGATGGCCCAAACGCCCCAATCCCGCCCCAATCCCGCCCCAGTTTCCGGCCCCAGTCCCAGTCCCCAGCCTGGTCCTAGCCCAAGCCCCAGCCCCGTTTCGCGATTCTCCCGGCCCCCGTGCTTAGGACCGGCGGCGGGTTGGCGGTCACACGGGCTGACCGCCACTCGTTCTGCCCCCCGGGAGCTACCGGCCCTAAAACCTGCGCAGGGGCCGGGGGTCGCCGCGGATTGGGCTCCGAACACCAAAAACCGGAGGGCGGAAGCGTACTGGCAAGCTGAATCAGGCGTTTGGACTCGCTTGATGCGGTGCAAGCAAAGTTCCGTCATTGTTGGCGGATGAGCATACTACCGAAAACCGGTCCGAGCGTTTCACTGAATTGTTGCCGGGCTGGGGGTAGGGATTGCGGTAGGGATTGCGGTAGGGATTGCGGGTACGGATTTGGGATCCGGGTTAGCATGTCAGGTATTTGCATCAAGTCTCACCAACATCGAACTCCGGTGGTTGTTCGGGCGTTATCCTCAGGGGCTTGGAATGCTCAATCGCGGGCAGCTCCCGAAGTGGAGTTGTGCCTCCATCGTACTGCTGTGCACTCAGGAAGAAACTATGAAACAGAATCTCACCGTCCGTTCCGTGCTTGCTCTGGCGCTTGCCGCTGGCCTTGCTTGCTCCACCGTCGCTATTGCCAAGCCCGCCGCACCTGCTGCCAAAGAGGCTGTCAAGGCCGAGAGCAAGACGCTGGTGGTTGGTGACAAGGCCCCCGAGATTCGGGTAGCGAAATTTGTCAAGGGCACGCCCGTGACCAGCTTTGAGAAGGGCAAGGTCTATGTTGTCGAGTTCTGGGCCACCTGGTGCGGCCCGTGCAAGACGAGCATTCCTCACCTGACCGAGCTGCAGAAGAAGCACAAGGATGCGGTGACGATGATTGGCGTCTCGGTTTGGGAGCAGGATCAGGCCGCGGTGCAGCCCTTCGTTGAAAAGATGGGCGACAAGATGGACTATCGCGTTGCGATGGATGATCTGACCGGCGGATCCAAGGGATTCATGGCCGAGAACTGGATGACCGCGGCCAAGCAGGGCGGTATCCCCTCGGCATTCATTGTTGATGCAACCGGCACGATCGCGTGGATTGGCCACCCGATGGGCATGGAAAAGCCGCTGCAGCAGATTGTTGATGGCAAGTACGACGCCAAGGCCGCCGCCGCCGAGGCGAAGGCTGAGAGCGAGAAGGAAGCAAAGGCAGAGAAGGAGATGGAGGCCAATCAGGAGGCGTTCGCTTCGCTGAACAAGGCGGTCCGCCGCAAGAACTTTGATGAGGCCCTGAAGATCATCAGTGATTTGAACACCAAAGCCCCGAGCATGAAGGCTCAGCTTGATGGCATGAAGACGCAGATTCAGGGCATGCAGTTTAAGGAACTGCTGGTTGGCGCCAAGAAGGACACCGCTGCGGCGTACAAGCTGGCGGCGGAACTGTCTGATGGCCCGATGAAGGACGATGCGATGGGCCTGAACACGATTGCTTGGACGATTCTGGATGAGGACGGCGTTGAGAAGCGTGACCTTGACATGGCCCTGAAGCTTGCGATGCGGGCCGTGGAACTGTCCAAGGGTGAGAGCGGGATGATTCTGGACACGCTGGGCCGGGCGTACTTTGAGAAGGGCGACCTGACCAAGGCCGTTGAGACGCAGGAAAAGGCCGTGAAGCACGCTGAGGATGATGACACTAAGGACCAGCTCTCTGAGGCGCTGGCCAAGTACAAGAAGGCGCTGGCTGATAAGAAGTAAACAAGCTGGGCTTGCGCTAGCTTGGATCTGAGTAAACTCAAACACAACGCCCAATCAGTGTGATTGGGCGTTGTGCGTTTTGAATCAGGTTGGTTTGCGAAATCGGCTGTGACTGGAGGTTGGCCATCAGACTCACGTTCGGGCATCGGGCGCTGCGGGGTCATCGTTGCGATCATCGGAGGGGCCGCCCTCACCATCGGGCTTTCGTTGTCGCCCTCGCTTCATGTCATCAACTCTGCCTTCGCGGGTGTCTTCACCTTCGCCGTTCATCCGGCTCAGCAGCCATGCCTTTGCGAAGCGCCAGTCGCCCCGGACGGTGCGTTCGGAGAATCCCATTGCCTCGGCGATCTGCTCAAAGTTCAGGCCAGCGAAGTAGCGAAGGCGAACGACGCCTGCCCAGCGCGGCTGCTCGAGCTCAAGCTTGGTCAGCTCCACATCCAGCAGTTCTGCATCGTCCGGGTCAAACCCGTCAACCATCGGCAGGTTCACATCACTGAAGTTGGTGTCCAGGTCAAGGTCAACTCGCTTTTTTAGGCCGCCGTGCTTGTGGGCCTTGCGGCGGCGGGCACGGTCAATCATGATTCGCCGCATCACCTGTGCGACGGCGTTGACCAGGTGGTTTTTATCAGCCCAGGATGCCTCCTGCTGCTTCATGATTTTGATGAACGCTTCGTTGACCAGGGCTGTTGGTTGAAGGGTCTGGCCCGCGGGCTCACCGGCCATCATGTGGGTGGCAAGCCGTCGCAGTTCGCTGTAAATCAGCGGCATCAGCTTGTTCCACACCGCTGGTGCGTTGCCGGTGGCCTTTCGGAGCAGGGCCTCGATTTCGTCGGGCTCCGCGGCGGGTGGAGCTGGTGGCACCGGTGGCACAGGTTGTGGCACAGGTTGTGGAACAGGTTGTGGAACAGGTTGTGGCGCTGCGTTCACGATCGCATCAGCGGAGCTTGCCAGCTCAGGTGGCGGCGTCTGCAGCGCCTGCTCAGCGTCACTAGGTTGGGCGTTGCTTTCGCTGCGCAGCTTGCCATCGGGCGGAACATTGTTTCCGCCGGTTCTCGCACTGTTGCCGCTCAGGTTTTGGTTACGATCTTCTGGCACCAGCGTCGCTGTTCCTTTCCTGTCGCGTGCGGCGGAGTGCAACAGCGCTTACGATGCCGCTTGCAATGGCTGAGCCAGCGGCGCACACCGCCACTAACAGTACCACCGCGGGGCCGTTCGGAGGACGCTCAGACACGGTTGCAAACCTTATTAAGACGAGAACGCCGAGCCAGGTGAGGATTCCGGCTAAGGCACCGGCCAAGAGTGCGGCGAGAATCGCCGCGGTAGCAGGGTGTACGGCTTGACCCCGAAGTTTGTTCAAACCTGAAAGCAATATGCTGGAATCGTCGCCGTCGCTGGATGCGGGAATGATCCGCAATTCGCCATCGGCGGAAATCTGGCTGCCGGTCATGGCCAAGAGCTCACAAAACGCGGGGTCTTGCGGCTGCGGCACCGTTTCTGGATGTGCAGAAGCGGGTGCGGCTCCGGCAACCGGTTCATTCTGGAGCCCTGCCCGGTGCAGCAAATCACCAACCATCCGGCGGGCGACGGTGATGAGTCCGGCTCGATCGCCCTCAACTGAGAGGGCCCGGCCTTTGGCGGTGTGCATCGCCACGACCTGCATGACTCCGGTGCCTATGAGCTGCACATCAACTGCCGGTGTGGTTTGCCGGGCCGAGCCGTCGGTATCCTGGCGTGTACCGGTCGCTCGAAGTCGGATGGAGTCTGCGGTGAGATCGCCGTGCAGCATTCCCCATGCGGCAAGCTCAGCGAGTGCTTCCTGGACTCTGCGGAGCACTTCGAGCATCTGCTGGGAGCTGGGTTTGTGGTGCAGCAGCCAGTCATTGAGTGTGAGCGGCAAAAAGGCTGGCATCACCAAGAACAGCCGGTCATCGTTGGTGCGGCCGGCTTCGATAATCCGTGCGATGGTTGGGCTGCTGAGCGCATCAAGCTGCGGACGGACGAGCCGCCAGCGGGAGAGTGCTGCTCGGATTGAATCCGGGCGGGGCAGCAGTGCAATAAACACCCGTCCACCACCAGTGCCACCAGCACCGGCTGGAGTGCCACCGCCACCGCCACCGCCACCGCCACCGCCAACGCCACCATCCCCGGTCGGCTCGGCCAGCCACAGCTCGCCGCCGTGCCAATCTGGCTGGCGCTGGGTGAGGCGATACCCACGAACAGGTGATGAGTCGGCTCGGCCGGTGCGATCCAGCCGGTTGCCATCAGGGCCAGCCTCGCCGGGAGAGGCTGCGTTTTCAGTCGTCGGCTCATCAAACTCCAGCAGGCGAAGGACCTCGTTCATCAGCACTTCATCACCCGCGGCATGACGACGGACGTACGACTCGCGCAGGGGTCTGGCGATCGACACCGCGGCGTCAAACAGGTCTCGGGCTTTGTCCATCATCGCTGTCACGCTAGGGTTGAAGCGTTAATGCAGAAAAAACCGGCAACGATTCTCTGCCGCTTGCATCCGACAATCGAAAAATCGGGCTTCCATTCATCAAGACACTAAATTATACGGCCAAGATGGGATTCGGACCGCCGGCGGGGCTGCAATCCGACCACAGCCAGGGTGTTGGTCGCAGCAGGGCCCGTGCCAGCGTGGCCGAGTATTGGCTCAGCGGCACTGTCACCCCGCCCAGTGATGTGATGTGGGCGTTGCTGATCTGTGAGTCGAGCACGAGAAATCCCCGCCGCGTGAGGTGTGCGACCAGCTCGACTAAGCACACCTTGCTGGCATCACTGCCGCCGATGTCTGGGCGGCTGAACATGCTCTCCCCGCAAAACGCCGCACCGAGGTGCACACCGTAGAGGCCGCCGACGAGCACCATGCCGTCACGAATGTGTAAGGGTGATGGGGGGCCGTCGGGAACGGAGGGTGGGAGCGTATTGCCCTGCAGCGCCAGTTCTGCGGGCAGCCATGCCTCAAGGCTGTGGGCCAGGCCGCACTCGTGCAGGTCGGTATAGGTTTCGATGATCCAGTCGTTGATCCAGGTTCCCGGGAGTTCTCCGGCTTGCGGGTCGTGCTTGCGGGCGGCATCGGCGCAGCCTCGCACCACAGCCTCAAATGCTGTGTCGCTGGTGATGGAAAATTCCCGCCGCTTTGCCTTGGTTCGCAGGGATCGTGGCCAGCGAAGGGTTCCATCGAGCGGAAAGATGCAGCGTGGATTGGCTGTAAAAAACTCTACACTCTCGGCATTGCGGGATTCTGCCATCGGAAACGCCCCGAGGCTGTACGCCTGCACCAGCAGCCGCAGGCCGGGGTGGGGCGTCAGCTTCGGGAACACAAGCTGGCCTGCACCGGCGGTCATCAGTACCAAGATAGCCCGCATACGGCGGCGGGGAGGAAGCTGTATCGCCTCTTTCTTCTGCAGATTCTGTGTTTATCTGTTTGGGGTGATAGCGGTGCAGCATGGCGTTTGTCAGGGCAACGGCCGCCCGTGGCGCAAAAGAAAACGTGCGACGCAGGTTTTGCGGTCGCACGTTCTCTTCTCTCTGCGATGTTGAAGGTTTTAGGTCACCGTCGGGTGTCTACTCAGGGGTTTCACCACCTGTGTGTTTGGCGATCTCAGCATCCAGCACTGAAGGCGTTGATGAATTCGATGAAGTCGGATCCATCAATCGTGCCGTCAAGGTTTACATCGGCGACCGGATCGACTGCTACATCACCGGTGCCGAACGAGTTGATAAACGCGGTGAAGTCGCCGCCATCGACCACGCCGTCGGCGTTGACATCGGCCAGGCAGGTGGGCGGCACGACCACGGCGGTGGCGGCAACGTACAGCACGCCATTGCCGGCCACAGTGTCTGGAGAGTAGCCGCCGACACGAATCTTGTAGTTAGCGCCAGCAGTTGCGGTGAATGTCAAGGCGCTTTGGAGTGTGCCGTTTGAGTCATCGTTGCAGGCGAGGGGCACCTCGCCCGGGGCCGGGCAGGAGTTGTAGACGGCGATGACGGTATCGAAGGAGGAAGTGGTGGTGTCCAGATCAACGGTGGAATCTGCATCGAGCGTGAGGTTGTACCACACATCCTTGTAAATCGTGTTATAAAAACTGCAGGCAACAGTGCTCAAGCCTGCAGAATCGGTCGCGCAGCCGTTGTTGAAGAATGTTGCGGTGGGCAGGCCCGG
This sequence comes from Phycisphaerales bacterium, assembly GCA_038231815.1. GTDB lineage: Bacteria > Planctomycetota > Phycisphaerae > Phycisphaerales > UBA1924 > CAILKP01. The sequence goes on along the minus strand of JBBRKQ010000002.1, from coordinate 59,428 downwards.
CGCGCCTGCGGCGATGTTGATGGCGTTTTCGCAGGTGTCGTTGGGCACAACCGGAGCCGCGATCGACAGATTGAAGACACCGGCTAACCCGTTGAAGCCGGAGACGCGGATGTAGTAGCTTTGTCCGGAGACTGCGCTGAAGCTCACACAGGAGTTACGATCGGGAGGGTTGCAATCGTCATTGCAGGTCACCAGCGTGCGGTTAAAAATGCCGCCGGTGTACACCGTCAGCACGGTGTCAAAGTTGCTGCTGAAGGTTGAGACCGTGTAATTAGCGTCGCAGGTGGGGGTGATGTAGTACCACACATCGGGCGCGCCTTCGCTTAAACCGCAGGTGGGGAGGCTACCGGAATCATTGGTGGCGTAGTTGGTGGTGCCGGTAATCGTCTGGGCAACGGTTGAGGAAAGCAGTGTGGAGGCAAAGAAGCTGTCGTTGGGTGGTGGTGCTGGCGCAAAGCTGAAGTTGAGGTTGGCATTGCCGCCGACGGGGTACGACTGGCCGAATCGGCCAACCTTGACGGTGTACTGGCTGCCCGGGCTCATGGCTAGTGTGAGAGCGGATTGCAGGCCACCGGAGTCGTCGTTGCAGGCGAGCTGAGTGGGTGAAAGATAGATCGGTCCGCCACCGAGATTGATGGAAAAGCCGCACCCGTTGAATACCGACAACACGGTATCAAAGTCGCTGCCGAAGGTGTTGATGCTCGCGGTGCCGTAGGCGGTGGAGGCATACTTCCAGTACACAGTCGCGCTCGTATCGGCACCGCAGGACTCATTCGGCTCCGCAGCGCGGAAGGTGGCGTTGAAGTTGTTGGAGCTGTTGGAGTAGTTCAGCCCGCTGATGATGCGGGCGTTGCCGCACTCGTCATTATCGGGAGCAAAGCCGTTGATCGAGCGCAGGGCGTTGGGCATGCCAAAGCCGTAGGTGGTGTCGTACCCGGCCGCGCCAAAGTCACGGCAGAATGCCTGCAGGAAAAACTTCAGGCCCGCGCTACTGAGGTGGGGGTGAGCAGAGACGACCAGGGCTGCAACACCTGCAACGGTGGGGCAGGCGGCTGATGTTCCAGCGAACCAGGTGATGTCTGCTCCTGCGTAACCATCCGAGCCGGTGCGATCACCCGCACGGACAAAGACGCCCGGACCGACCATGGAGATACCGTTGCCGCGGTTGGAGAAGCCGGCGATGACGCCCGAAGGGTCCATCGCACCGATGGCGATTGCGCTGGGTGAGCTTGACGGGTAGCCGATGGTGCCAGCGCTGTCGTTGCCCGTGGAGACGAACGTTGCGCAGCCGTTGTTGTAGTTGTTGGAGATCTGGTCATCCAGCGCTTGTGAGGTGCCGCCGAAACCGTAGCTGTTGCTGGTGGCCTTGCAACCAATAGCAGCCGACCGTGCCATCGCGTTGACCAGCCATGTAAAGCTGGCGCTGGTGAAGCTGTTGCTGCAGGAAGCGGGGGCCTGGTTCTGGGCGGCGATGCGGCAGGAAAAAGTCTGGGCGTTTGGTGCCAAGCCAGCGCCACCGCTGCTGTTGTTAAAGAATGACGAGATAATGCTGGCGCACGGTGTGCCGTGGTTCTCACAGAAGTTCAGCGGTGCGCCGTTGCCGACACCATTTGCTGCGCCGGTGGTAAAGTCGCTGCCGCCGATCTGATTGATGTCGGGGTGGTTCTGCTGAACACCAACATCAAGCACGCCGATGCGGATGCTGCTGCCGGTTGATAGTTCCCACGCCGGTGGCGTGTTCATGTCAACGCCGGCGGTCCAACCACCGTACTGGCCGGTATTGCGGTGCTGCCACTGATTTACAAACTCCGGATCGTTCGGGATAATGTCCGCCAGAATCACCTGCTGCATCATGTCGCACTCGGCGTACAGGATGCCAAAGTCGGTCATGGAGGCCAGGGTGTTGGCTGCTCGCATTGCCTCAAAGCCGCTCTTGCCAGTGATCTTCAACAAAGCGCCGCCGGAAATAGTGCCCAGTTTGTCATCGACGACGGAGACCGGGAATGCGGACATCTTCGCCGCGGTCGCGCCACTGCCGAGCACCGCTGTATCGACACGCACCCGCATTTGTGCAGTGGGGAAGCAGATCGCATCATCACGCAATGGTGTCACAAACACCGGTGAGGCAAACGCTACCACGGGGCTGGCTGCCAGAGCGTTCACCCAGGCCGCCGCCGTGTCCAAGTCCTTGATCGGGTCTATCAGCGTCAGCATGACATAGTCGCCAGCGCCGGTGCGGCTGGCTTCTTTCACGCGCAGCCCGAGCTTGCTTGCTTCTAGCACCGCCGCATCAGTGGTGATTTCGGGAGCAACCTGAAGCACCAGCATGTCTGCCTTGAGTGCCATGCCCACTTTCATGCCGCGATACACCGTGTAGTTTGGCGCGAGACCCTCAACGACGGTTTTTGCCCGGGCGGCGAGTTGTTCCAGAATCAGCTTGCCGTCTTTCTTGGCCACAAACGCGGGATCCAGCTCATCAGCGGCGAGCTCCTCAGCGGTCGGGGCGTGCAGGCCGAGGAGAACTTCAAGCTCCGCGGCGGTTGGTTCTTTTCCAGCCGGAATGCCGGATACCGGCGTTTGACCCGCGTTACCCCCCTGATTTGGAGTGGTCGCAAAGGCGGTGAAGGCACATCCGACGACAGACAGCAACAACAGGGTACGTGACATGGAATCTCCTTCTATGGGCCGTGATCATCCATCGGCCGGGGTTAGCGCCACTGTGGTGTGCGCCTGTGGGTATTGGAAGAAGCGATAATTTGTGTCGCGGGTGGACACGGAGTGGTGAAAAAAGATTGAAAATTTGATTCCCTTTCGGGCTTTGCTGGCCAGATTGCAGCGAAGTCCGCCCCGGGGTATGTAGGGTGAAAACTGCACGAATTACTGCATCGGGCAGTCGTTGCAGCGTGCAATGGATATCCGGCACCGGGATTGTGCTGGGGCACAGGGGGTACTGAAGGCACTATTAGTGCGTGCGGAGACCAGCGTGCATTTTTTGGGTTGCGCGAAGTGTCCAGCAGTGTGTTCGAACAGTGACCGAAGGCAGTGGCCATCAGCCACCGCAGTCGGTGGAATGGGTTGGTGATCTCGTTTGCTTCGAGCGGTCTGCGTGAACTCAGGCCCCGCTGGCGGGGATTCCCTTGTCTTCAAACGGTTGGACGACAACGAAGCCATCCGCCGACTCGGCCTCAAACATCATCTGAAAGCTTTCGCCACTGCCGCGGCCTAGGAAGGTGCGAAAACTCATGTCTGTCTTGAACTCAGGCCGCAGGTTGCCACTCCAGCAAACGGTGGCCTGTGGATCGGTGAACACAGGTTGGCCGGGTCGAACGCGAAGCACCAGTGCGCGGCCGTGCGTGCTGAAGGCCACGAGGCCGGTTCCGGCCACCCGTACGTTGAACAGGCCGCCGCTGGCAATGGCCGAGACTTTGCGCATCATGGTGATGTCCTTTGACAGCGTGTTCTGCATGGCCAAGAGGTCGCGACCATTGATAAAGACCGTCTCACCACGCAGGCTCAGCACCGTGATCCGCTTGTTCCCATCGGCCAAGTAGAGCTTGCCAGCACCTTCGGCCTTGCTCAGCGAGGCGCCTTCACCGCTGATGGCCTTTTTCAGCAGGTTGCCCAGACCCTGGTCGAGCATTCCTTCACGAGTGAATTTGACCTGGCCGTTGTAGGCGATCATCGCGCCAACTTTCATCCAGATCATGCTCACGCCGCCGTGGCCCAGGTTCACCTCGAGGATCTTTTCATTCTCAAGCTCAAAGAGACCCTGCTGCAGGTCTTGCTCGGCGTGTGCGTTGACAAAATCAGACAGTGAGGTTGAGGCCATGCCGATAACTCCTAAAGCTCTTGAACTGTAACGCCACGAAGGAAAAAGCCAGGGCGGTGCGAATGCAACAGCCTGCCGCTGCAGGCCCACCGAGAGCCCGCAGCGAACAGTAGAAACTCTTTTAGCAGCCAGCACCAAATGCATTGACAAAGGCCACAAAGTCCGAGCCATCAACTACGCCATCGCCCGGTGGTACGCCGCCGCCATCAACTACGTCCGCAGCCAAGTCCCCAGCGCTAAACGCGTTGATGAACGCGATGAAGTCATCACCATCCACAGTGCCGTCGCGGTTTCGGTCGGCGAGGCAAACCGTTGTCGACACCGGGGGCGTACACACCGGGCCGGACAGCACTGTGAGCGCCACCGAGGCCGCCCTGAACGTGCCGATGTCTGCCCCGGCGAAGACATCAAAGTACCGAATCAGCCAATCGCCATTTGGATTCAGCCCATCAAATACAGACAGCGGTGATGCGGGCGCGAATCCGCCGGTAAACGGGCCGGAGGCCGTCAGGCTAATTGCCTGCACGTTCGGGAACCCGCCATCATCATCAAAGGTGGCTTGGCAGAAGTTGTTGCCAGAGGCTCCGCGAGCACCGCCGCCGGGCTGGTTCATGATGTTCACCGCGAGGCCGGATGGGCTGATGAGATCAACTTGCAAATCGCCCACATTGGTGTGGCTAATGCCAACGCCTGTTGCGCCGGCTGCGGAGGAACAGGTGGTTCCGCCGATGACAAAGTTCACATCCGTAACTGTGGCCGCGGGGTCGTAGCCTGAAACGGTGATGGCCCTCGTGCGTGGCGCATCAGTAGGTATCGCGCCCGGGGGGCCGGAATATGTGAACGTTTGGGTTGTTGTGCCGCCGGCGACACCGATCGGCAGGCTGACCGGAAAGCTCGCAGGAGGGAACCCGACGGCCGTCGCCGTCAGGGTGAACTGGCCCACGCTGCCGCACGGCTGAGCGCTGCTGATGGCAAGCCCTCGGAGTGTGACAACAGCGGTCGCGCCGGAGGCGATGTCGCTGATTGTGCCCGGCAATGGCGGCGTCGCGTTTGTTCCTCCCAGCGGGGTGAGGGTCACCGAGACCGGGCCTGAACTATTGAGGCCGATGTTCTGAATGCTCGCGGCGATGCTGATGTTGCCCTCGCCGGGCTCAATCCTTCCGTTGTTGTTGCCGCTGGGGATTGAGTCATCTGCAGTGAGCCCGCCTGAAAGCGTGAGCGCAACCGCTGATGTTGGCAGAAGATTAAACGCCGGTGTGACAGCGAAGTAAATGTTGCCGACTGCCTCAATTTTTGCGCGAGCCGAGGCCGATGCAAAGCCGCCGGGGATCAGAATATCGGCTGAGCCGGTGTTCGCCACAGCTGCTGCCAGCACCAATGGGAAGGTCGCACCGTTGTCGGTGGAGAGCAGCACTCGCACCTGGGCGGTGTTGATTGGAGCGCTGGCGGTGCCGGCCGGGTTCCATCGCAGTGGCAGGACACCGGTGACGGTTTGCCCCGTTACTGGCCCGGTTGTGACAAACGGTCCGGCAGTTGCCGATACGGCCAGCGTCACATCACCAGTGCCAACGCCACCCAAGTTGTCACGGGCCGTCAGCCTCCAGCGATATGCAGCCCGGCCTGCCGCGGCGGGGCGATCAGCTGGGTCCGTGACCCCACTGAGCACGTTGGAAATCGGCGGCACGGTCCGGCTGGGGATACTCAGCGGCACGCGGGAGCGGCTCATTGGTCCGTTGCCGGGATCTGCCGAGCCGAGTGGGCGGATAACGCCGCTGTCGCGCTGCTCCCAGAGGTAGCTGAGTGGGTCGCCATTTGGGTCGGTCGCCGCCCCGGTGAGGGTAAAGGGTGTGGCCCGGGGAAGCGTCAGGCCGTTGCCCGCACCGGTGATGTTGACGACTGGGGCCGCGTTGCCCGTGGCTGTGGTTGTGCCGCACCCGGCAGTGGCAATGAACGCGACAATCTGCTCGTGCGAAACTGCGTGAAAGAACGGGTCGCTGTTGGGCTGGAGGTTGTCGGTCCCGCAGATGCCCGCATAGGCCATGATTGTTGAGCCTGAGCCGGGTTCAAACCCGTTGATGCCGGAACCAACGTCCGACCCACCGCAGCTGTTGAAGCAGTGCGTGCCGTTGAACTGGTGACCCATTTCGTGGGCGACATAATCAACGCTGAACGGATCGCCAATCGGAGGGTCGATCGATGACACACCTTGGGCCTTGCGGCCAGCCACGCACACCGAGCCGAGTGATGCCACGCCGCCGCCGCCGGTGCGGGCGAAGACATGCCCGACATCAAAGTTGGCAGTGCCAATCACGGTGGTTAGGTTGTTCTGATTCTCCGTCAGCATTGCGTTGCTGTTGTTGTCGGTGTATGGATCTGTAGCGGCGTTTGTGTAGATGAGCAGGTTGTTGTTGGCCACGAGCTGCACGGCCACTGCAAACTCACGCCGGTACACCTGGTCAACACGGGCGGCGGCAACGGTGACTGCCGCAAGGCCCAGTGGGACTGTTCCGCCGTGAAACGCTGTGTACTCGCCCGTTGCTGCGACGGCGAGGCGGTACGTTCGCAGCGTGGGGCCGGAAAGCTCCGGCATCGGATCAAGGTTTGGATCAACAGGGGGCAGCGGCGGGACCGGCACCGGCGGCTCGGTGCTCAGGCAGGCGAACCGGTTCATACCTCGTGTGCGGTAGTCACTGCGCCAGTACGTGGCGTGCAGGGTGTTCTCACCGCGAAACAGCGGATCTACAAACAGCACACCTTCGGGCGTGTCAATCATCGCGTGCAAACCGGCTGGTGTGAGCACCACTGTGCCACGCCAAGCCGGATGGGCCACACTTACTGCCTCAGCTGGCGTGATCTCACGAAACTTCGCCTGAAGCTCCGGTGCCATGACCGCTCGATAGCTGAGCGTAAAGGTCTCAAACGTGCCGTCGGGCAGTGGCAGGTCAATGGTGATGGCCGCCGGTCCGCCCGGGCCTGGCTGCAAGTTCGGCTGCAGGCTGGCTAGCAGCTTGGCTGTCTCGGCAGTCTTGAGTTCATACGCCCGTCCGATATCCGGTCGCACGTTTAGCCGCTCCGGGTTCGCGGCAGCCAGCTCGGCGATGCCGGCCGCTAGTGGGCTCCAGCGGCCATCATCGGCGATGGCGGCTCCAGCGCAGCTGAGCAGCGCGGCGACAACCGGCACCATGCCAAGCCGAGAGTTGACCGGTCTAGGGCCGGCAGAAAAAACACTACACCGCAGAAACGATGAGCAGGAGGTGGGCCAAAGAGCGGGCATGGGTCACTGGCTCCGAAGAAGTGTTGTCTGATCACAGGTGATGTGTAAATCGGTGCACGGGTGCGGCAGGGCACACAGACCTGTGAACCTGCGGTCTCAATATACCACAGGCACAAACCGCAGCACAACAATCGTGGGCAGATTTCTCTACAAAGTTACTGCGATACACAATCAGTCCACGATGAACAGGGCGGTATGCTCGCACCGGAGGCGGCCAACCAGTGGTTTCCACAGGAGTTACAAGGATTCGATTCTTATCCGGTCGAGGGGGAGGACAGCGCTGCTTCGATCCAAAGTCGGCACACTTCAGTCCCAGATTGAATGAAAATCCGCTGGCTTGGCCCCGGCTTTGGTGAAGATGCCGAGAAAATTGTTCACGCTGGCGGCATCATCGGGTTCATCAAAAAAGGCCATGTCGGGTAGTTTTTTGTCTTTGCCAGTGGGCTGGTCTTTGACGGTGGGCTTGTCTTTGCCTAAGGGCTGGTCTTTGACGGTGTAAAAGGCACTCGTCTCTACCTTGGCTCCCGGTTTGAAGTGTTCTTTGATGAACTCCACGTGTGAATCATTGAACGCAACGTTGCCCGACCAAGCGCCGGGTGGAGCGAAGAACTTAAATGTGTTGCTGTCGGCGTTTGCGTACGTGGGGGTGGCAAAGTTCTGATCTTGCACCTGAACTGCAGTGATTTCGGGGCCGCGGGTTGAGAGCACCGCTTCATCGCTTTTGAACGTGTTGCTCCAGCGAGCACTCCTGCCCCCAGCGGTCTGCAGGTGCGCGTAGCTGAGATTACCTTTGGTGTCTTTGGCCGTGAAATCTGCTGAAAACCCAGGATCCCACACCGCATCAACCGGTTTAACCGCCGCCTTGGGCTCCTGAAAGGTGTAGCGGCTATCGATCTTGATGTTTTTACTGTTCTCCATCGGGCTGACGGTCAATTCCGGTGTGAGCGCTCCGTTCCAGATTAAGATCGAGTAGATGTTGGCGGAATGATCCTTCGCTTTGCCAGTCTCCTTAACCGTCGTGTTCTTTCTATCAATTTGCGAAGGCAACGGATACAGATCTTTGTTGTTGATCGACCAGGTCACCATTGCCCTAATTTGCTGGTTCAGTTGGTTTGCATCCTTGATTTGCCTGGCGGTCTGTCGGGCCGCGGTGAGAGCGTTGGGCTGGGTGCTGGAGACAGCGCCCGCTGCCGCCAACACCGCGGTGACGGTGATGACGGCAAGGCCATCAACTAGTGCAAAACCGGTCCGGCCAGTACGGCCAGTACGGCCAGTACGGCCAATACGGCCAGTGCGGGTGCGAACGCTGAGACTTGGATTTTTCATAATTTCACCTCCTAATCAGATCTGCTGCCGATACCGCTCGGCTAGAAACCGCTATTGCTAGCGTAGGACACGTCTGTTCATCACCGAAATTCAAATCGAACCGGTATGGCTCAGGTGCACAGGGAATCCCTGCGCTTGGGTTCTGCCGGGTGTTTACACCTTTTACTTGAACCTTGCAACATCGGCCGGTTCCATGCATGCCGCGGCGGTGCGACCTGCGAACAATCGATCATGGCAGTGACTTATCAGCAAGCCGTTCTCCCCTCCGGCCTTCGCATCTGTGCGGAGGTTGACCCTGCCGCACACACCGCGGCGGTTGGCTTCTTTGTCAAGACCGGCGCTCGTGATGAGGCTGGCCCGCTCATGGGTGTTTCGCACTTTCTTGAGCACATGATGTTCAAGGGCACTGCCAAGCGCACGGCTGAAGATGTCAATCGTGACTTTGACAATCTCGGGGCGCGTTCTAACGCCTACACCAGCAGTGAAATGACGGCTTTTCACGCCGCGGTGTTGCCCGACAAGCTCCCTGTTGCCACCGAGATACTTGCCGATATGCTGCGGCCTGCCCTGCGGGTAGCCGACTTTACCACTGAAAAAGGGGTGATCCTTGAAGAGATCGCCATGTACGCCGATGAGCCCGTCTGGCAGCTTTATGAGCGGCTGGTTGAGGAGCATTACGGCCGCGAATCAAGCCTGAGCCACCGGGTGCTGGGCACTGCTGAAACCATCAAGGCCATGGAGGCCGAGCAGATGAAGGCGTACTTTGATAACCGCTACTCGGCAGACAACACCACCGTGGCCATGGCGGGCAGGATTGACTTTGATGCCATGGTCAAGCACCTGACGGCCTTGTGTGGCCACTGGGGCCGTACCGGCGCTGTGCGCACATCGGTGGCCCCACCCCCACGCAATGTTGAGTTTGTGATGAAAGACCCCAAAATCAGCCGCGGCTATCGCATGAGTATGTCACGCGGTCCGGGCATGACCGATGACCAGCGTTACGTGGCCTTTTGCGCGATGCAGCTTCTGGGTGGGTCAGACAATTCCCTCCTGCACTGGGCCTTAGTTGAGCCGGGGTTGGCCGAGAATGCCGATGCCGGGCACGACCCGCACGATGGATCGGGCAGTGTGCGCCTGTTTATTGCCGCCGAACCGGCCGGGCTTGAGAAGGCCTGGGACATTGCGATGCAGCAGGTTGAAAAGCTGCCAGAACTGGTGACCGAGCAGGATCTGGCTCGGATTAAGAGCCGGGTAGCAACCGGGGTGGTCGTCGCCGGTGAGCGGCCCGATGGACGGATGCACAGGCTGGGGCGCATGTTTATGTACAGCGACAAGTACAAGACGCTAGAGCAGGAGCTTGACCAGATTAACACCGTCACGCTGGAGCAGGTTGCGGCGTACTTGCGGGCGTATCCGGTAATGCCAGCAACTGTGGGCACAATGGTTCCGGCGTGAAATCGCTGATTACCAAGTGAGGATCAACGTTCTGTCGCCGCACGAATACGTGCGGCGGTGGCGATGACTTCCGCCGCAACTTCCAGCGTGAGCATGGTGCTGGCGTCGGACATGGCCGTTTTTGGCGTGGGGTGGGTTTCGATGAACAGGCAGTCAACGCCAGCGGCGGCTGCGGCGCGGGCCAGCAGGGGGGCACGCTCCGGCCGGCCGCCGGTTTGCTCTCCAGCGCCAGGAAGCTGCGTGCTGTGGGTGGCATCAAAGCACACGGGGCCAAGGTCCATCATGTCGCCAATGCCGATGAAGTCATTGACGAGGCGGCCGTAGCCAAAGAAGTTGCCGCGATCGGTGAGCATGACGTTGGTGCAGCCAGCTTCGGCCAGTTTTTTCATCGCGCCCTTCATCTCGCCGGGAGATAGGAACTGGCCTTTCTTTACGTTTACCGCTCGTTTGCGAGCGGCAGCGGCTTGCCCTGCAGCAAGAAGCAGGTCGGTCTGGCGGCACAGGAACGCGGGGATTTGCAGCAAGTCGATGACCTCAGCAACGGGTGCGGCTTGCTGGGGTTCATGAATGTCGGTCGTGGCGGGCACCCCGAGTTCGGCTTTGATTTTGGCGATCCAGGCGAGACCCTGCTCTAGCCCAGGGCCGCGCTTGGAGTGAATGGAGGAGCGATTGGCTTTGTCAAACGAGGCTTTGAAGATGTAGGGCAGGCCCGCGGCATCGCACGCTTTTTTCATGGCGTGGCCAATCGTCAGGCCAAGTTCAAGTGATTCCAGCACGCACGGCCCGGCGATGATGGCCAGCGGCTTGCCCTGACCGATGAGAACGGAGCCGACGGAGCAGAGATCAGCGTTGTTGCGCGAGGATTGCATGCGCATTCATAGGCGTTCAGCTTCGCTGGTGAACGGGTGCTACGGGCCGCCCGGTTCCTGTCGCCAAAACGTTCCGCCCGTTTGGCCCCCCGCCCACGCCCTCCTCTCTCCCCCAGCGGCAGGGGTACTTCGCTTGGCCCATCTTGGAGCATGGGCCAAACGGGAACCGCAGTCTGCGTGTGTTTGCTGTGCGCTGATGCCACCTGAGCAAATTACTTCGCCGCGCTGCGCTCCAGAGCCTTTTCCAGCGTCTCTAGACGTTGCTGGAGGCGCTCATTGACTTTCCGCTGCGCTTCAAGCTCATCACGCACTGCATCAAGCTGTTGGTCTTTTTCCGCGCGCAAATCGCGGAGAGCCTCGACCATCAGTGCTGTGGTGGCGCGCTCGGTGACAAAGCGGGTGCCGGTGGCATCGGTGGAGACCCAGTCTGGGAAGACCGTGGCTACTTCGTCGGCCATGAGGCCGATCTGGGTGCCGGTGCGGGCGAGGCCGCTGGCGATGCGGTCATCGTTGTAGAGGAATGAGTAGCCGCGGAGGTTGAGGAGCTTGTCGAGCGTGCCAGCGAGGGGCAGGATGTCGTGCTTAACGCGGGGGTCGGAGAGAACGCTCCACGAGCCGCCGCCGGGCTTGAGGGCGTTGCCGTCGGACTGGAAGCGGTAGCGTTCGGTACCGAAGATAGTGGTGCCGTTGGTGGCCCAGATCGAGAATGCGTCGCCGCCCGCGCCGGGCGCGATGGTCGGGTTGTCGCCGATGTACAGGCGGAGATCGGTGTTGTCGTTGCTAGCGTTGAAGCGCTGGAAGTAGACGGCGTCATTTGACTCAGCGGTGCTCGTCAGGTTGCCCAGCGTGCCGAAGGCCAGGCGGTTGGGGGCGGCGGAGGTGCCTGTGTTGAGCTGGATGGAGCCATTGACGGTGAGGCGCTGGGGCGGCGCGGCGCCGGTCGCGTCGCCTAGGACGGTGTTACCGTTGGAGTTCACCAGCAAGCGCCAGTCGCTGTTGAAGAACCCGACGTTGCTGTCGTCACGCTGGCCGACGAACGCGCGGTCGATTGGGGCGTTGGCTGGTGAGGCGAACCAGATGCCGGGGGAGTTGGCAGCGGCGCCAGCATCGCCGCGGATTCGAGCACGCCCGGGCGCGAGCTGGGCGGCAAACTGGGCCACGCGGGCCTGGGGTGTTGGGGTGATCGGCTGACGCGGCGTGAGCGTGACGAAGCCCGAGCCGGGGGGGCTCTCGACCTCGATGTTGAGCCACAGAGCCTGACTCGTATCAATGATGGTGCCAAAGTCGAGCGACGTGGTGATGAGGCCGTCGGTGATGCCGGTGAGGTTGCGGGTGATCGGTTGGGCCACGCTGGCAAAACTCGTCGAAAAGGTGCCGTTGTCGCAGAGCGTAAAGCGGATGTTGGCGGCACCGTTGATGAGCGCCCCGCCTGCGCCGCGGAGCGTGCCCTGATAGGTAAACGCCGTGGTTACGGGCTGAGATGGCGTATTATTGAAGCTGATCGACCATCCACCGGCGAACGTGCCGTTGTCTTGAGACGGGAAGCGGTCCCAGACATAGAGGTTCCACGTTCCGTCGCCATTGGTACCGATCAGCGGTGCCAGCGACGTGCCGTATGGCACGCCGGGCGCGGGGGCGGGCAGCGTGTTGGGGTTATAAACCGAGCAGGCGTAAAGCCCCGAGACGACGTTCGCGGGTCCCTGCGGCAGTGTGGCGGTGCCGTCTGGGATGAAGGTCAGCGTGTCGTTGCTGGCGTCGCCGGAGCCGCAGGTGTTGGAAAGCAGAATGATCTTCTGGCCGGCTGGCGAGACCAGCAGGACGTTGACGTCTGAAACAAACGTGTGAGAGAAACCGCTGAGGGTCACGCTGATGTAGCCGATCGTGGCCGGCGCGCCGGCGACGACGATCGGGCTGGGGTACAGCGAGGCGCGCCCGTCGGAGCCTGATGTCGGCATGTTGATCGCGGCGGGGTTGCTGAAAGTTTGCGCGTGGGCCGCGGGGGCGATCAGCGTGATGGAGAGGCCGATGGAGAGTTTGGTCAGCAAACGGAGTAATCGCATGAAGAGTCTCCTGTGGTAAGTAATTTGCGATGAAAATTGGTCTTGGGCTCCGCCTAGGAGCTCGCTACACGTGGTGAGAATGGGCTGTCCCCGTTGGCACTCGATCATGGGTCATCTGTTCTGGCTTTGATTTGGCGAGTCCGGCTCCGGTCAGCACCAAGTTGGTCTAGGTGGTGATTTGCCCAAAGTCCGCGGCTGCGATCAGTGCAACTACAGCGACAGTTGCCGCACGCCATTTCGAAAACGTCATACCTCATCTCCGCAAATAATTAAAAAGGTTACCTAAAATGATACCCGACCTTCGGTTCAGTGTCTCTCTGATTGAGTTTAGATGAAATGCTTGCAAATCGAACGGATGCGGTCGCCGGTTTGGGGGTCGGTGTGGGAGTAGCAAAAGCGAAGTGGTGCGGATGGTCGAACAAAGCCCGCAGGCAAAGGTGTGGTCTTACGGCACCATCAGATAGCTGGTGAGCGAATGCGCTTGATCGGTTGGACAACGGTCAAATAACAACCGCTGGCTCCCCGCAACGGTGATTCGGATGGCATTCGCACAAACGCATGCGGCTGGGCTGCCTCCCGCGAACGGCCTCTTTCCATGTCGCGCTCGGCATGTATTCGGATGTAAAATTCCGCCGCATCCACGTTGCGGTCCCACAAGGCGTCTCGGTTTGCGTTGGATTGGCCTGCTGTGGCTGCCAGTCTCGGCACGATACAGCAGGACCGATAATGCGGTGATCGCGTCTGCCTTCACAGTACTTGTATTGAACACACAAGTTAGCTTGCCAAAGTTGGGCGCGCTGGTATGGTGTCCGGTGGAGCCAACCATCCCGCAGGGTTGTGCTGCCGCGACGTTTGCCCCATGCCCAACAGGAGAGAACCATGAACCGTTCCAACTTTACCGTTGCCCCCGTGCTCACCGCCGCCGCCGGGTTGTTGCTGGCGGCATCCTCCGCATGGGCCATCATCCCCATTCCCACAGTTCCCATCGGCAACGCGGGGAACGCGTCGGAAACAACTGTAAACGGGCCGCGTGGCGGTGTGGCGTACGACTATTCCATCGCCACGACCGAGGTGACCAACGAGCAGTACACCGCGTTTTTAAACGCCGTTGCCGCGACGGACACCAACAGCCTGTACAGCACCGCAATGGCCAATTCCTTCGGCGGTATCAGCCGCTCGGGTGTGTCGGGGTCGTACGTCTACTCAACCATCAGCGGTCGCGCGAGCAACCCCGTCAACAACGTGAGCTTTTGGGACGCGACCCGCTTTGCCAACTGGCTGCACAACGGCCAGCCGATGGGCACGCAGAACGCCAGCACGACTGAGAGTGGCGCGTACACGCTTACGGCGACGGGCATCACCAACAACACCGTTACCCGCAGCGCCGGTTGGCAGTGGGCCGTGGCCAGTGCAGATGAGTGGTACAAGGCTGCGTACTACCAGCCCGCCAGCCAAGGGGGCGACAGCGACAATTACTGGCTCTATCCCACATCCAGCAACACAGCGCCCACAGGCGGGCAGGCAAACTACGTCCCTGCCGGAATCGGCAATACCACGGCGGTTGGCTCGTACGGGGCGAACTTTTATGGCGTGTACGACATGGCAGGCAACGTCTATGAGTGGAACGACTCAATTCCTGCCGGTCCGTTCCGTGGCCCGATGGTTGGCGGCGCGTTTGACAACATCGCCGGCTGGCTCACGCCGCTGAATGCCTACATCGGGCTGCCCACGTTTGAGCGCGAGCAAATCGGGTTCCGGGTCGTGGCGGTTCCGGGGCCATCAGCGCTCGCACTGCTGACGATTGGCGGCGTGATGGCAGCGAGGCGGCGGCGCTGATTGCTCGCGCAGTACGCATCTCACATCAGCATCCCGTCGCATCAGTCCTCCCAAGCCTTGTCTACATCGGCAACTGTGACCTTGCCGCGGGCCAGCTCCGGCGCAAAGCTTGCCACCCGCAGCTCTTCTAGCAGCCAGCGGTAGCGATCCTGCGCGGGTGAGAGCGAGCCGGGCGCGATGGCCCAGGCCGCCGCATCACTGTTGATCCGCACCGTGTGGCGGCGCGAGGCCGGTAGCACCGCGCCCTTGCCCGGTGCGGCGGCGGCGTGCGCCGCAGCGCCCGCCTCCTGCTGAGCTTTGATAAGCGCCGCGTGCTTGCGGGCGATGGCCCCGGTGAGTTTTTTGAAGCGCTGGGTGATGAGCGGGAGCGTAACCGCCTCCGCACCGGAGCCATCTTCGCGCAGGTTCAGCAGGCGCTGGCGGGCCGCCTCAACATAGCGCGGGAAGTGTTCCAGTCGCTCCGGCAGCACGGCCGTAAAACACCCCGGCGGAGTGAGATACGCCAGGTGCTCACGCAAGTCTGTGATGGATGCCACCCAGTTCCGGTTGGTGCCGCCGGAAAGCCTATGCGCGATCTTGCCACGCGGCTCCAGCGTGCGGTACACCACATCGGCAAGCTCTTTGGTGTTGGTGGCAATACGGCCCCAGCTTGCCGCCTTGCGGTCTTCAAAGCTTTGCGAATCGTTCACGGCTGGCTGACCCATCATGAACGTGCGCTCGGCAACCAGCAGGGCCAGCGTGTCGCGCAGCTCTGCTTCTGGGCCGAACACCTTGTACAGCCGCACTAATTCCTCCCACGTGGCAATTGTGCGCAAATGATGAGGGAGCTCATCGGCCATGGCAATCGCAAACAACCTGCGAATGCCCGCTCGCGTGAATCCGGCGGCCATCGCTTTCGTGTCGGCCAGCGTCAGTGACACGCTCTGCCCGGCATCAACAATCGCCGGGTATCGCACGCTTGCTGCACCGGTCTCGCCGTCTTCCTCCGCCTGTTCCGGCAGCACGCCAAAGCTCCAGGTGATAATGCCTTCCTGTGCGAAGCGGGCCTTGGCCGCCATGGCCCGTGCTTTGGCAAGACGCGGGGCAAGTTTGGTGCCGAGTGCTTCAAGGTCGCGCCCCTCAGCAAGTTTCTTGCCCAAGTCATCAACCACCACGATGCGCAGTTTTAAATACTCCGAAACGCTGTTGCACGGGAACTGCCCTGCCGCGGCGGTAATGCCTGTCAGCACCTCCACAGCCTCGGCAAGTGCCGCACCCAATGTCGGTGGCTCCGGTGCATCCATTGCGGGCACACTCAGCACACCGGCCACATCGCGGGCCAGGGCTTCCAAATCGCCGTCGGGCGCCTTCGCTTCAAGCTTTGTGCGAAGTTCTTTGGGCACCTGCTTCAAAATAGCGGCCACTTTCATGGGCAGCATTCCGCCCACCAACCACTGGCCGCGGGCAGGCTGCACCAGCGGCAGCGCCAGCAGTGGCAGCACCAGCGTCAGGCCATCTTCATCTTTGCCGGGCGCAAACGCGTACTCGAGTGTCGCGGTAAAGCTTTGTCCGCTTGGCGTCGTCAGCAGCAGCTCATCAGGAAACTGCGCTGCATCACCGGCGACTGCGGCATCCGGCCGCAGCACCTGTGACTCATCAAGCAGCAGCGACGCTTCGCGAGATTTGGCTGCTTCAGTGCCGCCGCTGGCCAGCCATGCCGTGAGCGTGCTGTGCCCGGTCACGGTTACCGGCAATGCACTTTCAAATTTGGCCACTCGGGTCGCGGCGGGCACCAGCACATCGCGTCGGCGTAGCCGCGCTTCGGCGATGGTGGCGCGGTTGAGCATCCGGTGGTTGTGGGCAAGCCACGGGGGCGTGGGAGTGGCCGCTGGTGTTGTGGCTGTGGTGCTCGGCAGGGCGAGGTCTGGTTGTTCAGTATCGGAAGCGGTTTCGCCTGCGGCACCAATTGCAGTGGGGGGTGTGGCTGCTGCTGCGATGAGCACCTGCCCGCCGTGGTACCGACCGCTGGCGAGTCCTTCAGCGATGAACAATTCACGAGCCCTGGCGCGGGAGGTCTTTGTTTCCACCGCATCCAGGCGCATCAGGGCCCGTGGACGGATGGGCACGCCCGCGAAGGTTTCGCGAACGTATGTCATCACCTCGCCGGTGGCGGCATCAAAGTGCTCATCACTGCTGACACGCTCGATCAGGTGCGCTGCCAGTTCACTGAGCCACTCCGGCTTGATCATGCAGCACGATCGCGCGTAGATTTTGGTGGTCTGGACGATCTCGCCGGACAGCAGCCACTTCGGGTTCTTCTTGAACATCGCTGATCCGGGATGGATCGAAGCAAACAGGCCACGGATGCCACGGTACACGGTGTTGTTGCCCTGGCTGTTGACATCATCTCGGCACAGCACGCCCGAGAGCGTGCCCGCCATGATGGCGCGGTGAATCGCCTCCGGCTTGGCAGGCTCGCGGTTTTGCGTCAGGTTCAAATCCTCGGCTAGGTCGGCAAGCTGGTGGTAGGTCTGTATCCACTCGCGCGTGCGGTTGTAGCTCATGCACGCCTCGCGGCAGAAGGCGAAGAGTGATTGGCCGCGCGAGCTGCTGCCACTGCCGCCCTCATCGTCATCGCGGGCATCGACACCGCGGCGGTGGATCGCATCCCAATAGTTCAGCAGTGTGAGATAATCACTTTCCGGGTTGGCAAACGCCAGATGGGCCGCTTCCTGCACTCCACCGGTTGCACCGGGTCTCTCGCGCGGGTCTTGGCTGCTGAGCGCTGCTACCAGCACCAAGGCCTCGTGCAAGCAACCTTCTTTACTGGCTTGCAGCAGAATCTTCGCGGGCCGCGGGTCGATCGGTAATCGAGCCAGTGATACTCCGGTTGGCGTCAGTTGGCTGCTGGGTAACTCGCTGTCAATAGCGCCCAATTCAAAGAGTGTGGCGCGTGCCTCGACAATCGCTTTGTCTTCCGGCACATCCAGAAACGGAAAGTTCTCAATAGCGCCCAAGCCCAAAGACTGGCACCGCAAAATCGCGGATGCAAGCGATACCCGTCGAATCTCTGGATCGGTGTAGACCGGCCTCGCCTCAAAGTTCGCCTCCTCGTAGAGGCGAATGCACACTCCGGGCGCCACGCGTCCGCACCGGCCAGCCCGCTGATTGGCCGAGGCCTGACTGACTGGCTCGATCATCAGTTTGGTGATCTTGGTGCGATAGTCATACCGATTGATTCGTGCCACACCCGTGTCAATGACGTGCCGTATGCCCGGCACCGTCAGTGATGTTTCGGCAATGTTCGTTGCCAGAATGACCCGCCGCGTGCCGTCGGTTGGCTTGAAAATCCGGTCCTGCTGGGCCGCGGAGAGTTTGGCGAACAGCGGCAACACCTCAAGCCCGCCGCGGGCAAACCGCTGCACCGCCTCGGCCGCAGAGCGGATCTCTTTCTCACCGGGTAGGAATACGAGAATGTCGCCACGGTCAAAGGGTTTGCCATCGGGGCCGAATCCTGGGTTTTCAAGCTCGCGGACGGCATCGGCGATGGCGCGATCAATGTCGTCCTGGTCAACATCATCAGGCTTGCCCGCGCGGCCGCCGCGAACGGGGCGGTAACGGGTTTGAATCGGAAACGTGCGCCCGGAAACTTCGATCACCGGCACGGGCGGCAGTTCGGCCCCTGCGCCGCTGCTCATTTGGATGCTGGCAATTGCCTCCGGCCCGAAGAGCGCTGCAAACCGCGTCGGGTCAATCGTCGCGGAAGTGACAATTACTTTCAGGTCTTTTCGGCGGGGCAGGATCCGCTTGAGATAGCCAAGCAGAAAGTCAATATTCAGCGTCCGCTCGTGCGCTTCATCGATGATGATCGTGTCGTACGCGGTCAGCAGCGGGTCACCCTGCATCTCGGCGAGCAAGATGCCGTCGGTCATCAGCTTGATGCGGGTGGTGCGGCTGGTGGTGTCGGCAAAGCGCACCTTTGAGCCAACGATGCAGCCGGGGGTTTCAATTCGCTGGCCCAATTCCTCAGCGATTCTCGCCGCGACGGACCGAGCCGCCAGCCGGCGTGGCTGGGTGTGGCCGATCAGCTTTCCGTTTGGCCCGCCCAGCCCCCGTCCTGCTTCAAGGCACATCTGCGGGAGCTGCGTGGTTTTGCCCGAGCCAGTCGCGCCGCAAAGCACAAGAACCTGCCGCGAAGCTAACGCGGCAAGGATCTCAGCCTTGCGGTGCATGATGGGAAGCAGGTCATTCACAGGGGGAGATGGTTGGCGCACAATCGGTCGCCAGCCCTGTTCATGTGCATTTGGCTCCCTGCCTTGATTTAGCCATTTGGCCATTTGGCCATTTCATCCAATGCCCCGGAGAGGAGTCGAACCTCTAACATTTGGTTCCGAAGACCAACGCTCTATCCATTGAGCTACCGAGGCGATCAGGCGATGGTAGAAGCCGTCCCGAGCCGACAGAAGCGGTTCGCCGGTTTCTTACCAGCTCGGTGCGTACCCGGGGGCTCCGGCTAGCGATAAGCACCGTTCAAAGCGACTACCCAAAACCACGCTCGGCCCAGATTGGTTGGGCTGCAGTTGTGTCTGGCGGGGGTCGCTCGCTAGCAACCAGCCGCGAAGGCATTTATGAACGCGATGAAATCGCTCCCATCTACCACACCATCGCCCGGCGGCTCACCGCTGCCGCTGACGATGTCGGCGAGCGACTCTCCGCCGGCGAAGGCGTTGATGAAGGCAATAAAATCGCCGCCATCAAGCACGCCGTCAGGGCCACCGTTGGCGCCGCCGGCGATATCGGCCACGCTGCATCCGCTGGCTATTCCAACCAGCAGTTCGTACCACAGCACCTGGTTGGCCAGAGCCTTGGTGGCCGGGATCCGCATGCTCAGCGGGGGTGCCGAGAGGTTGAACGTGAGCGGCACGTTGACCGCTGATGATGAGCCGATGATGATGCCGCGATTCTCCGTTGCCGGACGCGACCGGTTGCCATCGTCGCTCGGGTTTGGTTCAGAAACAATCAGGTCTGAATCGCTGAGGGCCAAAAAATACCGCCCGGCGGGTAGCGTTCGCGTCAGGGTTGATCGTGGTGTGGCAAGCAGGGGCGGCGCTGTGTCATCGTTGCCCCACCCCGGAATCGGATAGCCATTTAAATCGAACAGCCACAGCTCCGTATCGGTGGAGTGCCCCTGCCCAACTGTTGTAAACGTCATCGTTCCCGGTGACAGTCCTGCGATCTGCTGGGGTGTTACAGGTGATGAGGTCATTGTGATGCTGTACGGCGCCGTCGTTGCCGATCGCCCGGTCACCCGCATCAGCAGCTTGGCCGGAGTTTCGCCGCTCACGTACACCCGAACCGTCCGGGTTGTTGTGGTTGCCAAGATCGTTGGCACCACCTCCGTAGCAAGGGTGGGAAACAGGACCCCGTTCGTCTGCGAAATGCCCCGGATTGACCAGGCAATCTGTGAGGCCTGCGGATGCGTCAGTGTCAGCTCCACCCGATTGATTCCCGGTCCGGGTGAAAGCCAAACGGCCAGAAAATCCGCAGTCAACTCACTGGTGCCGGTGGTGGCAGATCCACGCGTTGCGCCTGTGATGGAGTCGCCAACCATGAACGGATTCACGACTGTTGCCGTCGCGGCCGTTTCGTTGGGTTCCTGCTCCGGGTACTCCGTTTGCCCGCTCGCCGCGGTAACCCACCCGCCCAGCACCAGCAGCCCTGCGGCTATCCGCGCCTGTACACCCTGTTGCATTCTTTGTTTCATCTCCGAGCCTCCTTTGCCACGACGTCGCCGCGGCATAACGGTTTTCACCACCATCTACCTGAGTAAGTTCACGTGGTCGTTTGCACACTCCAGCCCGGCCATCAGCCGGAGACAATCCGGGTGGGTAACCCACCAGCGAGCCATGAGGCGCACTCGCGGATGAGTTGATGGTAGCAATACCTACGAAACCCGGAACAGAAGGCATTCGCGGAACATATGCATCGATTGTTTATAAATACCGTGTCCCCTCCGAGTTAAAAAAACGGCGGGCATTGAATGCTTGTGCGGTGTATCGATACGCCGCGCTAGCACTCAAATGACCGCCGTTACTCGCTGCAATTTATCAAGCCGCAACCGAGGCGGCGGCGTGCATTACGCCGCAACCACGGTGATGGTGACCACGTTGCTCCAACTGCCGTTGTTGTCCTGTGCCCGGGCGAAGAAGGTGTGGCTGCCCGCCACCAGCCCCGATCCGGCGAGCGTGAGGCGCCAGACGCCTCCCGTTAGCGTCGCCGCACCCATCAGCAGATCAACGGTTGACTCGAACGTTCCCAGCACGCCGCGGTCGCGATAGAACTCGATGCGGGTGATGGTGCCATCGCTGTCAACGGGGGTTGTCGCTGTGAGCGTGTAGTTGGCCGTCCGCGAGATGGGTGAGGGGTTCACCGTCATGCCTGCCAGCGTGGGCGCTGCGTTGACGATGACGGTGGTGCTTACCACCGCGCTGGTGCCGCCGTCGCTGTCGGTGACTTGCGTGAAGACCCGATTGGTGCCAACTGTAAAGCCTGAGGTTGCCATCGTGAGGGTGTAGCCACCGGTGGCGACCGAATCACTGCCGAGCAGTGTGTCGACGGCTGTGTTCAGCACGTTGTCGCCATCGGCATCACGGTAGAACCGGACCGCCGCGATCGTTGAGTCAAGGTCGGCCACACCAACGGCGGTGAAGGTGATGTTGTTACCAAGCTGCAGCACCCGCGGCGTAGAAGCGGTTGTTGATGTGATCGTGGGCGCCAGATTGTTCACTGTCACCGTCACGGTGCGGGTGGCGCTGCTGGCGGTGTTGTTGTCAACAGCCCGGGCAAAGAAAGTATTGGTGCCGGTGGTAAAGGAAGTGGTGTTTACCACAAAGGTGTACGTACCAGCAGTCGCGGCGGTATCGCTGCCCAGCAGCGTGTCGGAGCCATCATCAAACACGCCGTTGCCGTTGCTGTCGCGGAAGAACTCAACCTTACTGATCGTGCCGTCAGGATCCGCAGCACCGGAGGCGGAGAGCGTGAACGTTGAGCGACGGTTGATGGTTGATACCGAGGTGGTGAAGGTGGAGTATGTCGGGGCAGCGTTGATACGTCCGGTTACCGTCACCGCAGAGCTGGTCGCACCATCGCTGTCAACGGTGCGTGCGAAGTACCTGTTGGTGCCCACGCTAAAGGATTCAGTGGAGAGCAGCAGGGTGTACCCGCCAACCGAGCTGTTGTCCTGACCAAGATAAGTATCGATGCTCGCATCAAACGCACCGTTGCCGTCGCTGTCGCGGTAGAACTCAACTCGGCCGACAGTTCCGTCCGCATCCGCAGCGCCTGTGGCCGTAAGCGTGATGTTGTCACCCAGGTTCACCACCGGGTCGATCGAGCGTGTGACCGCCGTGATCGTCGGTGCGATGTTTGTTACTGTGACCGTGGTGGTACGGGCCGCGCTGAATGAGCCGTTGTTGTCAACCGTGCGGGCGAAGAACCGATTGTTGCCGGCATTGAATGCCGTGGTAGCCACTGACAGGGTGTATGCTCCTGCTGTAGCGACCGTGTCGCTGCCCAGCAGCGCATCGACTCCAGCATCAAATGTGCCGTTTGCGTTGCTGTCACGGTAGAACTCGATGCGGGCAATTGTGCCGTCGGTATCAACCGCCCCTGAGGCGGAGAGTGTAAAGGCTGTCTTACGCACCACGGTGCCAACCGAAGAGCTGAAGGTCGTAAACGTTGGTGTCGCGTTGATACGACCGGTGACCGTCACGGCCGGGCTTGCGGTTCCATCATTATCAATCGCACGGGCAAAGTAGCGGTTCGTGCCAGTTGCAAAGTCCTGTGTTGACACCGTCAGCGTGTAGCCGCCTACAGCGCTGGTGTCCTGGCCAATCAGTGTGTCGGTATCGGCATTGAACACGCCGTTGCCATCTGCATCACGGTAGAACTCAACCCTGGCAATTGTGCCGTCAACATCGGCAGCCCCGGTAGCCGTGAGCGTGATGGTGTCACCCAGATTGACAACTGGGTCGATGGAGCGTGTCACCGCGGTGATTGTGGGCACAAGGTTGCTCACCGTGGCGGTGTCCATCGTCGCAGTGCCAGCAAGTGCTAGGTTGTCAACCGCTCGGGCAAAGAACGTATTGGTTCCGGCCGCGTACGTTGTCGTATTCACAGCAAGGGTGTATGCGCCTGCGGTGGCAGTGGTGTCGCTGCCCAGCAGCGTGTCGGTGCCGACCTCAAGTGTGCCGTTCCCGTTGGCATCGCGGTAGAACTCCACGCGAACCACGGCGCCGTCGCTGTCAGTCACGCCCGAGGCCGTAAGCGTCATCGTCCCGCGACGGGCCACCGTGCTGGGGCTTGCCGCAAACGATCCAACCACCGCCCCATCATTGACGCTGAGCACGGCAACTGTCGTCGCCGAATCCGTCGCTGGCGCTGCAACGCCATCACTGGCGGTGATGGTAAAGGTCGTTGTCTCCGTAAAACCGATGCCTACGCGGTTGCTCGCCGGTGCAAACACAAGTGCTTGGATCGCCGTTGTGGCGGCCGCCGCCGTGCCGGTAAAGGTGTAAACGCCACCCCCCGCGGCAACAAAGCCGCTGGCCGTCAGAGAGGCCGGGGTGAACGCACCCTTGCCAGCCGCGTCAAGGCTTACCGAGATCGACAGGCTTGAGCTGGTATCAGAATCCGCGATCGTGACTTCGGCAAACGGCGCTCGTGTTGCCGTCTCCACCATCGTCTGTGCGGCGATGGTGCCCGAGATCATCGGGGCATCATTGACGCCTGTACTGATGACTGTTGTTGTTGGGTTGGACGTTGGTGCAGCGAAGCCATCATCAGCTGAGATCGTAAACACGGTCGTCTCGGTCTGGGCTGGTCCAACGCGGTTGTTCGCGGGGGCGAACACGAGAGCCCGTGTCGCGGCTTGCGCTGCTGCCGGTGTCCCGGTGAAGGTGTACACGCCAGCGCCAGAGCTTGCAAAGCCTGAGGCCGTCAGCGATGCGGGCGTGAACACGCCCTTGGCTGAGTTGTCCAGAGTAATCGTTACCGTAAGTTGGGCATCGGCATCAACATCGCCGAACACAACTGTGGTAAATGGCGCAACCGTTGCATTGTCATTGACGGCTTGCCCCGCGATGGCTCCGGTCACTGTTGGTGCATCGTTTACGCTGGTGCTGACCACCGTGGTGGTGGCGTTACTGGCCACGCCTGAGGCGCCATCATTGATGCCGATGGTAAATGTGGTGGTTTCGGTGCTTCCCACCGAGACCCTGTTTGCCGTTGGTGCAAACACAAGAGCGCGTATTGCCGTGGTTGCCGCAGCGGCCGTGCCGGTGAACGTGTACACGCCGCCACCGGCGGCCACGAACCCGGAGGCCGTCAGTGATGCTGGCGTGAACGCACCTTTGGCGTTGCTGTCAAGCGTTACCGAAACACTCAGCGACTGGGCTGTATCCGCATCCTCAATCGTGACGCCTGCAAACGGCAGCCCCGTCGCGTTGTCATTGACGGTTTGCCCGGCCACCGCGCCGAGAACTGTCGGAGCATCATTGATGCTGGTGCTGACCACCGTCGTTGCAATATTGGTCACCGGCGAGGCGATGCCATCGCTGACCGACACGGTAAACGTTGAAGTTTCTGTCAATCCCGGATTCACCCGGTTTGCCGTGGGTGCAAACACCAAAGCGCGGATCGCCGTGGTCGCAGCGGCGGCGGTGCCGGTGAAGGTGTACACGCCCCCGCCGGCGTTTACAAATCCTGAAGAAGTCAGCGAACCTGCCGAGAACCCGCCCTTGGCCACAGAATCAATCGTCACGATGACAACCAGCGTTGTGCTCGGATCAACATCGCCCAGTGTCACACCGGCGAATGGCGACCGCGTCGCGTTGTCATTGACGGCCTGGCTTCCGACAGCGCCGGTGATCGTCGGCGCATCATTGACATTCGTACTCACTACCGTTGTGCCGGTATCGAGTACCGCCGCTGCTACGCCATCACTAGCGCTCACCGTAAACGTGCTGGTCTCGGTTGCGCCGGCTGCCACGCGGTTGTCCGCAGGGTTGAACACCAGAGCTCGTATGGCCGTTGTTGCCGCCGCCGCTGTTCCTGTGAATGTGTAGATACCGCCGCCAGCACTGACAAATCCAGAGGCCGTCAGCGATGCTGGGGTGAACACACCCTTGCTGGCGTTGTCAATCGTTACTGAGACCGACAACGTGGTGCCGGGATCGATATCGCTGATTGTCACACCGGCGAACGGTGATACCGTCGCGGTGTCATTGATCGCTTGCCCGCTTGTGGTGCCGGTGATCGTGGGCGCATCATTTACGCTCGTGCTCACAACGGTTGTTGCGCTGCTCACCGTTGCCGCGGCAATGCCGTCACTCGCTGAAACGGTAAAGGTAGTAGTTTCGGTACCGCCCACCGCAACACGGTTGGCCGTGGGTGCAAAGACCAGCGCCTGGATCGCCGTTGTCGCGGCCGCTGCGGTGCCGGTGAAGGTGTACACCCCGCCTCCAGAGCTCACGAACCCGGATGTGCTGAGCGATCCGGCCGTGAACGCGCCCTTGGCGGGGCTGTCAATCGTCACCGAGATCGAAAGCGTCGTGCCGGGATCGACATCACCTAGCGTGACGCCTGCAAATGGCGAGATCGTCGCGGTGTCATTGACGGTCTGGCCGCTTGAGGCACCAGCGATCGTCGGAGCATCATTAACGCCGAGGCTAACCACGGTCGTCGTGCTGTTTGTGACCGCCGGCGCGATTGCATCGTTCACGCTGATGGTGAAGGTACTCGTTTCGCTGAGGCTGGCGGCGGATCGGTTGTCTGTCGGATCGAACACGAGGGCCCGGATCGCCGTCGTCGCCGCAGCAGGGCTGCCGGTGAATGTGTACACACCCGAACCAACACTTACAAACCCAGAAGCCGTGAGTGATGCCGACGTGAATACGCCCTTGGTTGCATCATCAAGAGTGACCGAGACCGACAGCGTGGTGCCGGTATCAACATCGCCAAGCGTTACGCCGGTAAATGGCGTTCGTGTGGCGTTGTCATTGACGGTTTGCCCCGCCACCGCTCCGGTTACCGTTGGTGCATCGTTTACACTCGTGGTGATCACGGTGGTTGTATTATCTGTCGTTGCGGCTACCAGACCGTCGCTGGCGCTGATGGCGAACGTGGTAGTCTCCGTGTCCGCTGGCGCGAGCCTGTTTGCGGTGGGCACAAACACTAAGGCCCGAATCGCCGCGGTAGCGGCGGCTGCCGTGCCTGTGAATGTGTAAACCCCACCGCCAGAGTTTGTGAACCCCGAACTGGTGAGAGATCCCGAGCTGAATGCCCCGTTGGCTGCGGCACTCAGCGTCACCGTTACCGTCAGGCTCTGATTCGTGTCCGCATCACCGATGGTGACACCGGCAAACGGTGTCACCGTCGCATTGTCGTTGACGGGCTGAGCTGATGTTGTCCCCGTGATTGTCGTCGGGTCGTTCACCGGTGTGCTGATGACCGAGTTGCCGGTGTTCGTCACCGTCGCGAAACCATCGTTTACCGCGATGGAGAAGGTGGTTGTCTCGGTTGATCCGGGGTTGACGCGGTTTGTCGTTGGCTGGAACACAAGTTGGCGAATCGCCGCCGTCGCATCGGTTGCCGTGGCCTCGAGGGTGTACACGCCGCCCCCAGCGGCAATAAAGCCTGAGGCCGTCAGCGATCCCGCGGTGAAGGTTCCGTTGGCGGCCGCACTCAGCGTGATCGTTACGGTCTGCAGCTGGGCGGGGTTATCAACGTCTGAGATTGTAAGGCCAGTAAAGGGTGAAACCGTTGCGTTGTCGTTCACTGCCTGCGAGGCCGCAGCGCCCGTCACCGTCGGCGCGTTGTTGATGCTGATGGTCACCACCGTGGTGCTGCTGTTGGTTGCCGCTGCCGCCATGCTGTCATCGACGGAGATCGTAAATGTGCTGATCTCAACGGTACCCGGTGCGATGCGATTATTCGTCGGCGCAAATACGAGCGCACGAATCGCCGCGGTTGCCGCTGCCGCTGTGCCGGTGAATGTGTACGCGCCCCCGCCCGCACTGACGAACCCTGAGGCCGTCAAGGAGGCGGATGTAAAGCCGCCCTTGGCCGAATCATCGATCGACACTGAGATCGAGAGCGTCTGCGCACTATCGGCATCTCCGAGCGTAACACCTGCAAATGGCAGCCTTGTTGCGTTGTCATTGACGGCCTGGCTGCCGACCACGCCGGTGATGGTCGGTGCATCGTTGATGCTTGTGCTGGTCACGGTTGTTGTACTGTCGGTCACGGCAGTCGCAAAGCCATCGTCAATCGACAACGTAAACGTGGTTGTCTCGGTGAGCGTAGGGTTCACACGGTTGGCCGTTGGTGCAAACACCAGTGCCCGCACCGCCGCCTGCGCTGCAGCTGGTGAGCCACTGAACGTGTACACGCCGCCGCCCGCGCTGGAGAATCCGGACGCCGATAGTGATGCGGATGTAAACACGCCCTTGCCCGCTGCATCCAGCGTCACTGAAACTGTCAGAGTCGTGCTCGGGTCAACATCTCCGAAGGTGACTCCAGTAAATGGTGAAACAGTCGCGTTGTCATTGACCGTCTGCCCAGCGCTCGCCCCGCCAAGGGTTGGCGCATCGTTGACGTTTGTGCTCACCACCGTTGTTACGCTGCTCACCGTGGCGGCGGCGAGGCCATCATCCGCCGACACTGTAAAGGTGGTTGTCTCGGTAGTCTGGGTTGGTACGCGGTTGTCCGTTGGGTTAAAAATAAGCGCACGAATCGCGGTCGTTGCATCCGCCGCGGTTCCGGTGAAGGTGTATACGCCACCGCCCGCATCTACAAAGCCCGACGCCGTCAGCGAACCGGCGGTAAACACGCCTTTGGCGGTGTTATCAACCGTGACCGAGATTGAAAGTGTGGTCCCTGGGTCGGCATCGCCGATGGTTATACCGGCAAACGGCTGAATCGTTGCCGTATCGTTAACGGTCTGGCCGGCGGTTGCACCCGTAATCGTTGGTGCATCATTGATGCTGGTGCTGATCGCCGTTGTGGTGTTGTCTGTGGTGGCCGTGGCCACGCCATCATCAACGCTTATGGTAAAGGTCGTCGTCTCAGTGCTGCCCACTGTTCCCCGGTCATTGGTTGGATCAAATACCAGTCCGCGGATGGCCGCCTGGGCCGCGGCTGCGGTACCGGTGAACGTATATACGCCACCACCGGCGCTCACAAAGCCGGTCGCCGTCAGGGAAGCAGCCGTAAACACACCGTTGGCCGCATCATCAAGCGTCACGGTCACGGTTTGGGACTGATTCGGGTCGGCATCTGTGATTGTCACACCCGTAAACGGCGAGACTGTCGCGTTATCACTGACGGTTTGCCCTGCAACCGTTCCGCCAATCACTGGCGCATCATTGACGTTGGTGCTGATCACCGTCGTCGTGCTGTTGGTGGTTGCCGCGGCCACGGCATCATCGACCGAGATCGTAAACGTACTCGTTTCGGTCGCGCCCGATGCAACCCGATTGTCGGATGGGTCGTAAACCAGGGCTCGGATTGCTGTGGTCGCCGCCGAGGCGGAACCAGTAAAGGTGTACACGCCGCCGCCAGCATCAACAAAGCCCGATGCGGCCAAGGATGCGTTGGTGAACACGCCTTTGGCTGCTGAATCTATCGTTACTGAAATTGACAGACTTGTACCGGGGTCAACATCACCGATGGTTACGCCGGTAAATGGAGACATCGTCGTGATGTCATTGACGGTTTGTCCGGCCGTAGCCCCGGTAATCGTTGGTGCATCGTTGGCGTTGGTGCTGATGACTGTTGTTGCTGAATCGGTCGTTGCCGCCGCGACGCCGTCATCAACCGAAATTGTAAACGTGCTTGTCTCGGTCGCGCCAGAGGCCACGCGGTTGTCCGCCGGGTTGAAGACAAGGGCTCGGATGGCCGTCGTTGCCGCGGCTGCCGATCCGGTGAACGTGTACACACCGCTGCCGGCATCTACAAACCCTGAGGCCGTCAGTGAAGCGCTGGTGAACACCCCGTATGCGGCGTCATCAATCGTAACTGAAATTGAAAGACTGGTGCCCGGGTCCACATCACCGATGGTGATTCCCGCAAACGGAGCGAGGGTGGCGTTGTCATCGACAGTTTGGCTTGCCACAGCGCCTGAAATCGTCGGCGCATCGTTTACGTTCGTGCTTACCACCGTGGTAACGCTATCAGTCACCGCTGTCGCGACACCGTCATCAATTGAGACTGTAAATGTACTGGTTTCGGTTGTGCCTGATGCTACACGGTTGTCTGTTGGGTCGAACACCAATGCGCGGATCGCCGCCTGCGCTGCGGCAGGTGAACCGCTGAAGGTGTACACGCCCCCGCCAGCGCTGACAAAGCCCGAGGCCGTCAGAGAGGCCGATGTGAATACACCCGTGGCGGCCGTATCAATCGTCACCGAGACCGAAAGTGTTGTGCTTGGATCCGCATCGCCGATCGTTATACTCGCAAACGGACTGATCGTGGATGTGTCATTAACGGTTTGGCCCGCGCTTGTCCCGCCGATGGTGGGCGCATCGTTCACGTTCGTCGTTACCACTGTTGTGGTGTTGTTGGTCACCGCTGCCGCGACGCCATCGTCCACTGAGATCGTAAATGTGCTCGTCTCGGATGTACCGGAAGCCACACGGTTGTCTGTCGGGTTGAACACCAACGCGCGGATCGCCGCTTGCGCTGCGGCAGGTGAGCCGCTGAAGGTGTAGACGCCGCCGGTTGCATCAACAAAGCCCGAGGCCGTCAGTGAAGCCGATGTGAACACGCCCTTGGCGTCTACATCGATTGTGACTGAGATGGAAAGCGTTGTGCTCGGGTCGGCATCGTTGATGGTCACCCCGGCAAAGGGGTTGATCGTCGCCGTGTCATTGACTGTCTGGCCCGCGCTTGCACCGCCGATCATCGGTGCATCGTTTACGTTCGTGCTTACCACTGTTGTGGTGTTGTTGGTCGCTGCCGCGGCGATGCCGTCATCGATCGAGATCGTAAAGGTACTGGTTTCTGTCACTCCCGATGCAACCCGATCGTCGGTGGGATTGAATACCAGCGCGCGGATTGCCGCCTGCGCTGCCGCGGGTGTGCCGGTGAAGGTGTAGACCCCGCCGGTCGCATCGACAAAGCCAGAGGCCGTCAGCGATGCCGCCGTGAAGATGCCCTTTGCCGCATCGTCAATCGTCACAGAGACAGAGAGTGTGGTGCTCGGATCAATATCGTTGATCGTCACTCCGTTAAACGGCGAGCGTGTTGCGGTGTCATTGACGGTCTGCCCTGCCACTGCACCGCCGATGGTTGGTGCATCGTTGATGCTTGTGCTGATCACGGTCGTGTTGATGTCGTCCGGCGGCTCATCGGCGCCATCGCTGGCAAATACGGTAAAGGTCGATGTTTCCGTGCTGCCCACGGCCACCCGATTTGCTGTTGGCGCGAACACCAGTTGACGAATCGCCGTTGTTGCATCCGCCGGGGTGCCGGTGAAGGTGTACAGGCCCAGCCCTGCATCCACAAACCCCGAGGCCGTTAGCGATGCACTGGTGAACACTCCCTTTGCCGCTGTATCAATCGTTACTGAGACATCCAAAGTCGTAAACGGATCAACATCGTTGATGGTTACACCCGTAAACGGCAAGATCGTTGCGTTATCGTCGACACCTTGGCCCGACACCGTGCCGCTGATCACCGGCAAGTCGTTTACGTTGGTGCTCACCACCGTGGTGACCGCGTTACTGACCGGTGAGGCAATGCTGTCATCAACCTCAACCGTAAATGTGCTGGTCTCTGTTGTGCCCGATGCCACCTGGTTATCACTTGGGTTGAACTCCAGTCCGCGAATCGCCGCGGTGGCCTGTGCCGCCGTGCCGGTGAAGGTATAGACACCGCCGCCGGCATTCACAAACCCGGTTGCTGTAAGAGAGCTCGCTGTAAAGGCTCCCTTGCCCGGCGTGTCAATTGTCACCGAAACCGCCAAGGACTGATTTATATCCGCATCGCTGATCGTTACTGCAGTGAAGGGCATCTCGGTTGCGATATCGTTGACGACCTGTCCCGCTACTGTGCCCGTGATCACGGGTACATCGTTTATGCTGGTGCTCACCACTGTTGTGGTGTTATTCGTAACGGCGGCGGCGATGCTGTCATCGGCCGAGATTGTGAATGTCGAGGTTTCCGTCAGCGTAGGGTTCACACGATTCTCGGTTGGATCAAACACAAGGGCACGAATCGCCGTGGTCGCCGCCGCAGGTGAGCCGCTGAACGTGTATACGCCACCACCCGCTCCAACAAACCCAGAGGCGGTAAGCGATGCGGCAGTAAACGCACCCTTGGCGGCCGCGTCAATCGTTACCGAGATTGTGAGAGTTGTGCTCGGATCGGCGTCGCCAATCGTAATACCGCTGAACGGATTGAGCGTGCCCGTGTCATTGACGGCCTGAGCCGCGACAGCGCCGCCGATCGTCGGCGCATCGTTGATGCTCGTGCTGATGACCGTGGTTGTGCTGTTGGTTACTGCCGCGGCGACGCCATCATCGGCCGAGATTGTAAACGTACTTGTTTCGGTAGCGGCTGATGCCACCCGGTTGTTTGTTGGGTCAAAGCTAAGTGCCCGAATCGCTGTAGTAGCATCCGCGGGCGTGCCGGTGAAGGTGTACACGCCACCTCCAGCATCGATAAAGCCCGAGGCCGTTAGTGAAGCGCTGGTGAACACGCCCTTGGCGGCTGCATCGATCGTTACTGAGATTGACAGTGTCGTGCTCGGGTCCGCATCGGCGATCGTCACCCCGCTAAACGGCTGCAGCGCGGCGGTGTCGTTGACGGTTTGCCCAGCGACCACGCCGCCGATGGTTGGCGCATCGTTAACGCTGGTGCTGATGACGGTTGTGGTATTGTCGGTAGTGGCCGCGGCGATTCCATCATCGGCCGAGATTGTAAATGTTGATGTTTCGGTAGCCGTTTCCGCTACGCGGTTGTCAGTTGGGTTGAAGACGAGCGCCCGAATCGCGGCCTGCGCTGCCGCGGGTGTGCCGGTGAAGGTGTACACGCCGCCGGTGGCATCAACAAAGCCCGAGGCCGTGAGTGATGCGGTTGTGAACACCCCCTTGGCGGCATTGTCAATGGTCACCGAGATCGAGAGTGAGGTACTCGGATCAAGATCACCGATGGTTACACCGCTAAACGGATTGATCGTTGCGTTGTCATCGACGGCCTGCCCGACTGATGCTCCGCCGATCGTGGGTGCATCGTTGATGCTGGTGCTCACCACTGAACTTGCAGTGTCGGTGCCCGATGTTCCTTCACCGTCATCTGCCGAAAGGGTGAAGAAGCTTTGCTCGGTAGCGCCAACCGCTACGCGGTCATTGGTTGGATTAAATACCAGGGCTTGAATCGCGGTGGTGGCCGCCGCCGGGGTGCCCGTAAAGGTGTATACCCCACCGCCGGCATTCACAAAGCCTGAAGCCGTCAGCGAAGCACCAGTGAATACTCCCTTTGCGGCGCTGTCAAGGGTTACCGAGATCGAAAGCGTCGTGCTTGGGTCCAGATCGCCGATGGTTACGCCGCTAAACGGATTGATCGTGGCGTTGTCATCGACCGTCTGTCCGGTGACGGTTCCCGTAAAGGTTGGCACATCGTTGATGCTGGTGCTGACCGCGGTGGTGGTACTGTTTGTAACCGCTGCCGCGACCGTGTCATCAACTGAGATCGTAAACGTGCTTGTTTCCGTGGTGCCCACCGCCACGCGATTCTCTGTCGGGTCAAACACGAGAGCGCGAATCGCCGCCGTTGCCGCTGCCGGAGTGCCCGTGAAGGTGTATACCCCGCCTGTCGCATCAGCAAAGCCTGAGGCGGTGAGCGATGCACTGGTAAACACCCCCTTGGCCGCGGTGTCAATTGTGACCGACACCGTGACCGTTGTGCTTGGGTCCACATCGGCAATTGTTACGCCGCTAAAGGGTGTGATCGTGGCTTTGTCATTGACGGCCTGCGATGCCACCGTGCCTGCGATCGTCGGTGCATCGTTGATGCTGGTACTCACCACCGTGGTTGCACTGTTGGTCGCTGCTGCTGCGACTCCGTCACTGGCCGAGACTGTGAAGGTTGTCGTCTCGGTGGCTGCGACCGCGACCCGATTGGCCGCGGGTACAAAAACCAGTTGCCGTATCGCTGTCGTGGCCTGTGCCCCGGTGCCTGCAAACGTGTACACGCCCCCGCCCGTGCTGGTAAAGCCGCTTGCTGCAAGTGAGGCGGCGCTGAATGTGCCCTTGGCTGCAACATCCAGCGTCACCGTCACGGTCAAGCGCTGCGTCGGGTCTGGATCAGTAATTGTCAGGCCGGTGAACGGCGCCACCGTTGTCTTATCGGTCACCGTTTGGCCGGCCGATGCTCCGCCGATTGTTGGTGCGGTGTTGATGGATGTCGAGACCACCGTCGTGCCACTGTTGTTCGTCGCAGGTGTCGCACCATCGCTCACGCTGATTGTAAATGTGGTCGTTTCGGTCTGTCCTATTGCTACTCGGTTTGCCGCGGGCACAAACACCAGTTGCCCGATCGCCGTAGTGCAGTCCGCGGCGGTGCCGCTGAAGGTGTATACACCCCCACCGGCATCAGCAAAGCCCGATGCCGTCAGCGAGGCGGCACCAAACGCTCCCTTGGCGGCCGTGTCCAGCGACACCGTGATCGAGAGCATCTGCGCTGCGGTGTCCGGATCAGCGATTGTTACTCCGGAGAAGGGCGTTATCGTTGCGTTGTCATTGACGGCCTGGCCAGCCACGGCACCGCTGATTGTTGATGGCTCGTTCACCGCCGTCGAAATTACGGTGGTGCCACTGTCGGTGGTTGCTGCATCCACTCCGTTGTCCGCTGAGATCGTAAACGTTGTCGTCTCGGTTGCGGCCGTGTTCACTCGGTTGTTGGTGGGGTAAAGTCCAGCAGCGCAATCGCCTCTGTTGCCTCCGCGGCGGTGCCCGTGAATGTGTACACACCGCCACCCGCCGCGGCAAACCCGGATGATGTCAGAGATGCCGCGGTAAATACGCCCTTACCGGCCGCATCAAGCGTCACCGATACTGTCAGCGTTGCGCTCGGGGTATCTGATGCAATGACTACGCCATCAAACGGGCGGATCGTGCTTGTTTCTTCGACCGTCTGGCCGCTAACGGTGCCGGCGATCGTTGGTGCCTACAGCGTAAACGCATAGCTTGAGATGTTTCCCAGCACATCAAGCGAACCTGGGTTTTCTAACTTGCCCACTTTCACTTCGAGGGTCCAGTCGCCACGGAGTTTGCCTGTACCCGTCAGGTTGGATGATGCCCCGACATCAGCGCCTGTAATCGCAGCGAGCCGGTTTACAAATGATCTTCCGGCCGTACCTGCACCCACATCACAGCCCCACAGCAGAATATCACCATCGGCCGCCAGCGCCTTGCCCCAGCCCCGTACCGTCCCTGCATTGGCATCCAGCGTGCGCGCAGTGAGGCCTTGGTTGCCGGTCGCTCCAAGGTTCAGCCGTCCGCTGCTGCCATGGGTCAGGAATTGAATAGATGCAAGCCCACTTCGCCCGGCCAGTGCACCGGTGATTTGCGCCATCGCATCGCTTTGCGAATTCAGATAGACCACCTCCACCCCATTGCCGGCTTGCACAAGCCCATCGGCTCCTGTAATATTGTCGGCAACAAACACGATGCTTGCGCGCATCACATCACCACTCATCATCGTGCGCGTTTCCAGCATCTCCAGCGCAAGCGGCACTGAATGGATCGTGGGGATGCGAACGCTGATCGGATCACGACGGTTTGAAGCGGCCATATCTAGTTCCTCTGCACGGGTTTGGACTTGCAATCACAACCCTCAAAACAAAGCTCGGCGCACGAAAACGCCGGGCGGGTCACGCTGTGCAGATCGGTCGGCTATTCGGACCACTTAACCCGCCCCATACCCGCTGACTGGGAATTCCCGTAACGTGGCACCCAATACACTCAGGTGCTGCGCAGCATTTGCGCACCGCGTGCCAAGATTGCATCGTTGGCTGTGTTCAGCAATTCTTGCTGTCAATCATTTTGCCGCTGAATTTCGGTCGGGCACCGCGGTCGGCCAGCGATGCGTTGTCTTCTGCAAGACCGGTTTCTTTTTGGAGCAGGCTTGGCCCCTGCCAAAGCTTCGTACCCAGCATTTCCATTCATCCAGATGTTCATGAAGTTCATGCCACGGAACAACCGCCATGGCCGTTCGCTGCTGGCCTTGGTCTCCACGAGGAATCACCATCGCATTGGTCTGCGAGCGCTTGCCCAGTGTCGTGGCAACAGCCAGCATGTTTTTTAGTAACTCTTCAGCCGTATTACACATTGTCCCGCAGCCTGCATCCCGCATTCCATCGCTCTGCGATGAAACGCCCGCGTGTCGGGCTCCTCCAGATTTGAGTAGGAGAAGTCCGGTCATACCTTCCCGTAGAACGTTGATTTGCCGATTTGGTGAGGGCTGGTGAGTATGACCACCGGAAAGGTGGCCGCACTCTTTTAGAACTTCGCTTGAAGGTCACGCCGAACCATGCCTGAAGGCGCGTCCAGAATCTGGCTGATTCAAACTCTAACTTTGAAATAGCCGGAGCCGGCCTGTTCGACTGCCCCCGCCAAACAGCCGCCAGTCCTCCAGTTCCTTCATCCAAACTGTCCCGGGCGCGATTCGAACGCGCGACCTGCCGCTTAGAAGGCGGCTGCTCTATCCAACTGAGCTACCAGGACTCGGTATCCCCAAGTTTAGCTCCCCCGTTTCACCCGCTCATCTTCTTGCCGCGCCCGTCCCCGTCCCCGCACGCACCCTGCTTAGCACCGTGCAAAGTCGCAGCACCATCACCTCCAGCAGCCGGTTTTTCTCCGCACCCGTCTGCTTCATCGCCACATCTGTCTCCACCGCCTGCTTAAGCAGTCGGGCCGCCACCGGCTGCTTCACGCTGGCCGCCGCACCCATAATCATGTCTCCCATTTGTCCCCACAGCTTGTACCGCCCCATCACCGCCTGCCTGCTCTCCCCCGCGGCCAGCCCGCGTGCCACCCCTTCAATCTGGCTCATGAGTCTGCACAAGAAGATCGACAGCACAATCGCGTCGTGCCGGTATACCTGAATATACGTGCGCATCTCCTCCATCGCCCCCTCGGGCGTGTTCGTCAGCAGCACCCGCTGAAAATCAAACACCGCCTCATCCCCCGAAAGCCCTGTCATCATCGTCACCAGTGGCACGCTGATGATCCCCGCCGCCGCGGGGTTCTTCATGGCAACCGCAAACGTCGCCGTCGCTAGCTTGGCCACCTCGCAATCAATCTGCCCCGCATCAAGCCCTACCCGCTCTACCAGCAGCATCGCCGCATTGGGCTCAATCTTCACCCCGTACGCCTTGGCCCGCTCGGTGGCAAACTCCACCGCCTTGGGTTGGTCCATCGCATCGCACACCATCACTTCGCCGGCCGCCGCCGCCGCCGTGAGCAGCTTCGGCGCCTTGAGCTTTTCGCCAGCACGAATCACCAATGTGCTGCCGCTATCGGGTGACTTGCAGTATTTCTCCAGCAGTTCCCGGTTCTTGGCCTTGCTCGCCTCTCGCCGCTCCTGCTCGGGCGTCAAAGGCTTGGCCTGGCCGTTGTCATCCACCTCTGCCTCGCTATTGCCCACCAACATTTCTTCGGCGTTGTCAAGCACCACCAGCTTGTGCGTCATCATCAAGTTCGGTGAGCGCAGCTCATCAAGCACCATTGAGACATCCGCGCTCGGGCCATCAAACATGAACACATCAAGCTCGCCGTGGAGCTTGGTGAGATTCTTCTTAATCTCGTTTGTCTGCTGCATCTGTACGTACCGCGACTCACCATGAAACACCCAGACCGGTACTGTCCCGGCCTTTTTCGGTACCGCTGCATCAGTCTTAGTGGTTGTGCGTTTTGCCATAGTATCGTTTCAGGACGATTCCACTCGGGAGCCGCTCTTGCGGGCCGGTTTGTCCGGCTGGGTGTCGATTAAAGCTGAACACCGAATGCTCGAGAACTGTGCGTTCATCTCTGTATTTGCCAAGACCAAGCCGCATCACCGCCCAATCTCATCAGCAATCGCCGGTGCGCCGTACACCACACTTATCGCCTCACGGATGGCCCGCAGGTCCACTGCCACCGCTCGGTTCTGCATCATGTCGTACGCAAATGCGCCCGGCAGCGAGTGGATGTTTCCATCAAAGATCAACCCAATCAGCTCTCCCTTGGTGTTCACCACCGGTGAGCCCGAGTTCCCACCGATAATGTCTGCTGTCAGCACAAAGTTAAATGGAGTCGCCGGGTTCAGCTTCCCACGCGCTGCCTGCCAGCGCTCGGTCAGTTCAAAGTCCCGGTTCACCTTGCCGCGGCTGTCCGCCTTGGCTAACAGTGAACCAATCGTCGTAAACGGAGCGACCTTCGTTCCACGCTCAGTAAAGCCAAGAATCTTACCGAACGACAGCCGCAGCGAGCTGTTCGCATCTGGGTACACGCTATCCCCCAGCGTCGCAAACCGGGCGCTGGCCAGCTTCGCGTAGTTCGCCTTCAGCTTCGGGCTTATTTCTTTCTCAAACTGCTCATTGAGGGGCTGGGATTGCTCGAACACCTGCCGGGCCAGCACCAGCAGCGGGTCGCTACTGGCTTCAATCGCTGTTGCCCCACCCTCGGCCAGTGCCTTCACCGCCTTTGGCTCCATCAGCTTGGTGCCGCTTACGATTTCCATCGCTCGTCCTGCCGGAGACTTGCCCGCGAGCATCTGGGTTGCCGGTGGGTACTCACCCCCGGTTGTTTCAAGTACACGAAGCAGGAAGTTTTCAAGCCCGTACTGCTCAAGTGTTGCGTGCACCGGCCTGTCGGCGCCAAGTCCCTCGATCAAGCTTGCAAGCCGAGGGCCTTTGTATGCCGCTGCGCGCTCCGCCTCGGGCTTGCCAAGCTCGTGGGCCAGTTCCACCAGCGTCATCGCGGTTGAAAGTGCCCCGCTGTCGCGCGTGCTCCACAGGGTCCGCTCCGCAAAGATAGATTCACTCTCGCCGATTGCTTCAGCGATGTTGCCGATCGCATCGCCCCATTTCGCTTGCCAATCCGGGTTCTTGGCAATTGCCGCAACAAGCCTGTCCTCTACCGCCTGCTTTCCCGCCATCAGCGCCGGGTCGTGCAGGCCCGCAAACTGGCCGGTCAGTGCCTTGCGACCGTTGGCCCAACCCAGCAGGTCCTCAGTTCCTGTGCGCATCTCTTCAGGCCCGCGGTTCACAAACGATTGCCCCTTAATCTCCTGCCTCCACACAAACGACAGCCGCGACGGCATGGCAATATCTCGCTGGAACTTCAAGTCATCCATCGTCAGCAGCCGCTGCGTACGACCCGGGTGCCCAAACACCAGCCCAAGCTCTCCCTCCCGCGCCCCCGCATCACTGGCGGTGCTGCGCTTTAGGTATGACTCGGGCACATACGGCTGGTCACCGGCATAGACCCGGAAAAAGCAGCAGTCCAAGCCGTGCCGCGGAAACTCAAAGTTCTCACCATCTCCGCCAAAGTTCGCCGCCTGCCCCTCGGGTGCAAACACCAGTCGCACATCCGTGAAAAGTTTTACGATGTGCAGGTTAAATTTTCCGCCGTTAAACAGCGGCACAACCTCGCCCCGCAGGCGCACACCCGTCACCTCAGCTGGGCTCTGCTTTTTGGCCTCGGCCGTGGCCTCACGTTCAATGCCTTCTATCGCCGCCTTGCGGGCCGCCTCCGCATCCCCATCGCTCATCCCAGGCTTTACCGCTGCCAGTACCTTTGCTGTGACATCCGTGATCGTTTCAACGATGGATATGGTCATTCCCGGGCACTTCAACTCTTCGGCCCGAGACTTGGCTGTAAACCCAACCACCAGCAAGTCACGCTCCGGTGTCGAGAGTTCCGACAACACATCCGAGCCGACATGGTGATTCGTCATCACTAGCCCTTCGGCCGAAACAAACGACCCTGAAGCCCCCGAAAACTTCACCGCCGCGCGCTGCATCGCCGTCAAGAACTCCGCGGTTGGCGTAAACCCATGCTCGGCAAGCTTCGCTGCCGGCAGCCCGTTTAGCGGCCACATCCCCTCATCGCACCGCATCGCCCCGAATGCCACCCCCACCCCAGCTTCCATACCAGCCCCTACTTCAGCACCGCCACCCACCATCACTGTCCCAGAAACTGCCAAAATTCCCGCCACAAGGCGGCCAAGAACCAAAGACGATCGATTCGATGATTTGTGCATAAAGAAGTCAACCAGAGTGTGAGACAAATTACGAGGGCACAGCGTCCAAACGCTGCATGTGAGCAGTGGAGCGTACCCCGCAAACCCGCGGGACGGGGTGATGGGAGAAAGTTCTGGGTGGCAGGCGTTGCCGGGATCCTGCCTTTGGCAGAATATTGTTTAGGCTAAAGGTTTGATGCCGTGACGCGGTAAGAGAACGTGGCGGGTTCAAATCCTGTCATCCCGGCTTGTTTCAGAGTAAAGCCCTTCGATGAGTACATCGAAGGGCTTTCATGTTGTGGGCTCGGCATTTACGGCATATTCGGGTGGTTCAATCGACTCTCGCAAAGTGTCGAAAGCTTGGCGATTTCAGGCCGACTGTTGGCAGGATTTGAACTTCTGACTTCACGCGGTCGCATTTGCGGCAGCAAAGCGGTATCCGACACCGGCTTCGGTGATCAGGAAGCGAGGTTGGGCAGAGTCCGCCTCCAGCTTCTGACGGAGTTGGCCCG
The DNA here is from genome assembly GCA_038231815.1 of Phycisphaerales bacterium. Lineage (GTDB taxonomy): Bacteria > Planctomycetota > Phycisphaerae > Phycisphaerales > UBA1924 > CAILKP01. The sequence goes on along the minus strand of JBBRKQ010000002.1, from coordinate 20,003 downwards.
CGTACACGCGCAGATACTGAACGTCCCGGGCGTGAGTGGGGCCCCAGACTTCCTTGAGAATCTGCTGGTGGGTGAGCACCTTGCCAGCGTACTTGATCAAGTAGGCCAGCAGCTTGAACTCCGTGGGCGTCAGGCGAACGTCCTTCGGGCCGTTGGCGTCCCTCACCGTCAGAGTTCTTCGGTCCGGGTCAAAGCGCAGAGTCCGTCCATCCATGGTCGCTTCGTACATTGATTCAGTCGAAGTTGCCGGCCGAGCGGCATGACGAAGAGCGACGCGAATGCGTGCGGAGAGTTCGCTCACTCCGAACGGCTTTGTCAGATAGTCGTCCGCACCGCTGTCGAGCGCCGCGACTTTGTCGTGCTCCTGGCCGCGAGCAGAAAGCACGACGATTGGCACCGTTGAGTCCGCCCGGATTGACTTCGTCACTTCCAGTCCATCGCCATCGGGCAACCCCAGATCAAGCAGAATGAGGTCGGGGCGCTGTGTGCGTGCCTGCATGAGCCCATCGTTCGCCGTGGCAGCCTCTTTCACGCGATAGCCTTGGCTCTCCAAGGTGGCGCGTAGGAACCGACGGATCGGCTGCTCGTCTTCGATTATGAGCACCAACGGGCTGTTGGAAGGAGGCATCATGAGGCGGCCTCCACTGGTTCACTTGGCACGACGGGTTGAGGTCGTTCGATGGGAAGAGAGAAGAAAAAGGCAACTCCGCGAGGTTGGTTGTCTTCGGCCCACATGCGGCCTCCATGCGCCTTGATGATTCCCTCGGAGATGGTCAGACCGAGGCCGATCCCGCTGCGTGTCCCGGTTGGCCGAGCTGCCCGACCACGATAGAACCGAAGGAAGACCTTTGAACGTTCGTCGTCGGCAAGACCCGGGCCCTGATCTGCGACGCGCACGATGACGTTCGATTCTGTGGTCCAGGCGGAGATGTCGATGGGCGCATCTGGCGGTGTGTACCGCAGAGCGTTGTCCACAAGGTTGTAGATGACCTGCGGCAGCATCGCATTATCGACTCGGACGAGCGGGAGATCCGTCGGGAGGCGCGTGTGAAACTGGCGAGAGCGGAGCGCCTCGCGGTGGCGTGACAGGCCCGCTCCAACCGCTTCCTCCACGCTGGTCCACTCCCGTCGAAGTTCTACACCGCCGGCTTCCAGGCGTGTGGCGAACATCAGGTTGGCGATGAGATCGTTGAGCCGCTCCGCCTCGCGAACGATGCTGTCGGTGAGCTCTTCCCGAGTGGTCTCATCCAGAACGCTCCCGGACTGAAGCGCCGTCGCCGCGCCCGCGATGGTCGATAGTGGCGTCCGCAGATCGTGCGATACGGAACTGAGCAATGCGCTCCTGAGCCGCTCGGACTCGGCTTCGAGCCGGGCGGACTGCTGGCCTTCGATGAGTGACATACGCTCCAACGCCAGGCCAATCTGGTTGACGAACGTATCGAGCAGAAGTTGCTGGGGGGTTGACAGCAGACTTGATGCATCGCGCGGCCGGACAGCAAGCACTCCGACCTTTCCCTGTGAAGCCGAGAGGGGCTGGTAGCGGCCTGCCGACCCAGGAAGGGCTTGCGTACCAACTCCCGCCGGTTTGCCATGGTCGAAAGTCCAGCGTGCCAGACCTCTCTCTCGCCCCCCCACATCGTCGAGCCAGTCGGGAGAACCGGCGCTGGCGATCGTCTCAACACCTACCGGCAGATCGGCTGGCCCGGGCACAAGGATCGCCGCGTCGCACTCAAACGTGTCGTGAACATGCCTGACAGCGACGGTTGCCACCTCACGGCGATCCCGAGCTGACGCCAGTTCCCGTGACATCGCATAGAGCAGAGAAGTGCGGCGCTCGCGCTCCCGAGCCGCATCGGCCAGCCCCCGAAGGCGTGTCGTGAGGTTCGCGATGAGCAGACCGACCATCAGCATGACCGCAAAGGTCCAAAGGTATTGCACGTCCGACACTGCAAAGGTCAACTGGGGTGCGACGAAGAAGAAATCGAACGCTGCGACGCCGATCACTGCCGCGAGCACCGATGGTCCGCGTCCGAGCCACACTGCTGCGATGACGACGCCGGCGAGGTACAGCATTGCGATATTCGAGAGGTCGAGTTTGCGGAACACAAGCAGCCCGAGCAGCGTGCAAGCCACGACAATGCCGAGCGCCCCGGCATAGTGCAGCAATCCGGACCGCCGCCGCCCAGAATGGATCAGGCTCCTCCCATCGCTTTTTATGGGCGTGTCTCCAATGGGGGTCGCATCGGAGTCTCCCCGGATCACATACACGTCGATTTCGCCGCTCAGGCGAAGGAGATTGTTGACGAACGACCCGAAGAGAGTCTCTCGCAGGCGTGACTGGCCCGTCTTGCCAACCACAATCTTGTTGACATTGCGTGAACGGGCCAGGCTGATCAACTCCGCGGCTGCATTCTCTCCACTGATCGTCGAAGTTTCTGCACCAAGGCTTTCTGCGAGGCGGAGCGTCTGTGCGATCCTTTCTCGGTCCACCGACGAGAAACCGGCCGTTCGCGGCGTTTCGACATAGACTGCAAGCAGATCGGCGTGAAGCCCGGCCGCCATTCGTTTGGCGGCCCGCACGATTTTGCCCGACGATGGTGCCGGGCTGACCGCCACGAGGATGCGCTCGGCGGCGGGCCAGATCGCGCGGATGCCCTTGTCGTGCTTGTACTCTCGCATCTGCCGGTCCACCCATTCGGCGGTGCGGCGCAGAGCGAGTTCACGGAGTGCCGTCAGGTTTCCCCGGCGAAAGAAGGACTCCGACGCCGCCTGGATGCTCTGCGGCACGTAGACTCGTCCAGCCTTGAGGCGATCCAGCAACACCTCCGGCGGCAGGTCCACCAGTTCGACTTCGTCGGCCTCATCAACGACAAAATCCGGCACCGTCTCCCGTACCTGGACCCCGGTGATCTGCGCTACCACGTCGTTGAGGCTCTCGATGTGCTGGACGTTGAGTGTGGTGTAGACGCTGATTCCCGCCTTGAGAAGCTCCTGCACATCCTGCCATCGCTTCTCGTACTTTGAACCCGGCGCGTTGGTGTGCGCGAACTCATCGAGGACCAGAATCTCGGGCTTGCGAGCGAGCGCCGCTTCAAGATCGAACTCATGGAGAACCACCGGCGACGACCTTCCATCCGTGCCTCGATACTCCACATCCCGCCGCGGCAAGATGTCCAGACCAAGGAGCATCTGCTCCGTTTCGGTGCGACCGTGTGTCTCCACCAATCCGATGACGACGTCAATGCCGTCACGGCCGAGGCGCTGAACCGCCGCCAGCATCGCATAGGTCTTGCCGACGCCGGGAGCAGCACCGAAGAAAACCTTGAGCCGCCCCCGCCCAAGCCTTGCCTCCTCGCTTTGAGCGCGGGTGAGTAGGTCGGCTGGGTCTGGGCGACGATCCGGCATGGTGACATGATCCTACGAGAGGTCGGAAGGAGGTTTATCGTTCCGTCGTGTCCAAGTCCAGATTGAGTTCTAGAACGTTGACAGTGGGCTCGCCTAGGAAGCCGAGATCGCGGTAGCGGGTGTGTTCTTGGATGAGGGTAAGCACGCGGTCCTCGGTAAGGCCGCGGGCCTTGGCCACCCGCGGGAGCTGATATTTTGCCGCGGCCAGCGAGATGCCAGGATCCATGCCGCTCGCGGAGGATGTGACGAGGTCAACCGGCATTTTCTGTTTGACCGGGCGAGCGAATCCCGCCGCGGCGTCCGCAGCCTTCAGTGCTTCGATTCGTGCGAGAGCGTTGTCGATAAGCGCAGGGTTAGTCGGGCCGAGGTTCGATCCGGATGAACCTGTCGCCTTGTCTGCGTTGAACGCGGTATAAGGCACGGGCGCGGTTGCGGAGAGTCGGCCCCAGAAGTACCTAGCTCCCCGCTCGGCACTGAAGTCCTGCCCGATGAGTGAAGAGCCGATAGCTTTGCCATTCCTGATTATGAGCGAGCCGTTGGCTTGCTCCGGGAACACGGCCTGGGCGAAGCCCGTCACCGCAAGCGGATAGATCACCCCCGTGATGAGCGTCAGCAGGGCGAAGATGACGAGCGCGGGACGAAGAAGAGCGTTCACGGGGCTGTCTCCTTAGACGAAGAGGCTGATGACAAGATCGATGGCCTTGATGCCGATGAAAGGGACGATGAGGCCGCCAAGGCCATATATGAGCAGGTTGTTGCGGAGCAGGACCGACGCCTCGACGGGCTTGTACTTCACGCCACGGAGCGCGAGTGGGATCAGGGCCACGATGATAAGGGCATTGAAGATGACTGCGGAGAGAATCGCCGTTGCGGGGTTGAGGCGCATGACGTTGAGGGCATCGAGTTGCGGATACGTGGAAGAGAATGCGACGGGGATGATGGCGAAGTACTTCGCCACGTCGTTGGCAATCGAGAACGTGGTCAGTGAGCCGCGGGTCATCAGCAGTTGCTTGCCGATCTGAACAACTTCAATGAGCTTGGTGGGATTTGAGTCTAGGTCCACCATGTTGCCGGCCTCTTTCGCGGCCTGGGTGCCCGTGTTCATCGCGACTGCGACATCGGCCTGCGCGAGTGCGGGCGCGTCGTTGGTACCGTCGCCGGTCATGGCGACCAGCCGTCCGCCCTGTTGATACTCACGAATGAGTTTGAGCTTGGCTTCCGGAGTTGCTTGGGCCAGAAAGTCGTCAACGCCTGCTTCGGCGGCGATGGCCGCGGCGGTGACGGGGTTGTCGCCGGTGATCATCACAGTCCTGATGCCCATGCGGCGCAACTCGGCGAAACGCTCGGCGATTCCGCCCTTTACGATATCCTTGAGCTCGATGACGCCGAGGATTCGCCCGCCCTTGGCCTCGGCGACGACGAGAGGGGTCGAACCACGCTTGGCGACCTCGTCAACGACACGCCTGGCGTGTTCGCTTTCGCGACCACCCATGCGGATTGCGTACGCCTCCACAGCGTCGGCGGCGCCCTTGCGGATCTCCCGGCCCAGGGGACCGTGCAAAGCGACACCGCTCATACGACTCTGCGCGGAGAAGGGCGTAAAGGTCGCGCCAAGTTCATGGATGTTGCGTTCGCGGAGCCCGTGCTTTTTGGCGAGTACAACGATGCTCCGACCTTCGGGAGTTTCATCGGCAAGTGAGGCGAGTTGTGCCGCGTCGGCAAGCTCTTCAAGAGTGGTGCCGTCGACCGGGATGAACTGGCTCGCCTGTCGATTTCCAAGGGTAATGGTGCCGGTCTTGTCCAGCAGCAGCACATCCACATCGCCGGCGGCCTCGACCGCTCTGCCGCTGGTGGCGATGACGTTGGCTTGGACGAGTCGATCCATCCCCGCGATACGGATCGACGAGAGAAGACCGCCAATCGTCGTGGGGATGAGGCAGACCAGCAGCGCGATGAGCACCGTCACTGTGACGGGTGCGCCGCTACCGGCAGTCTTCACTGCATAGATCGAGAAGGGAAGGAGCGTCGCGCACGCCAAGAGAAAGATGATGGTGAGCTTTGCGAGCAGGATGTCCAGCGCGATCTCGTTGGGCGTTTTCTGCCGTTTGGCCCCTTCGACCATCGCGATCATGCGGTCGAGAAATGACTCGCCCGGGTTGGCGGCGATGCGGACGATGATCCAGTCCGAGAGAACCGTCGTGCCACCCGTGACCGACGACCGGTCGCCACCAGACTCGCGGATTACCGGGGCAGACTCTCCGGTAATGGCAGATTCATTGACTGAAGCCACGCCTTCGATGATCTCGCCATCTCCGGGGATGATGTCGCCTGCTTCGATAAGCACCACGTCACCCTTGCGCAGGTCTGCGGCCGACACCGAGAGTTGGCGGGCATCTTGCTTGGGAGTATCGAGCTTCTTGGCGAGTACGTCACGACGGGTCTTGCGAAGACTGGCGGCTTGCGCCTTGCCCCGCCCTTCGGCCATGGCTTCGGCGAAGTTGGCGAAGAACACCGTGAACCACAGCCACGCGGCAACCATGAGAATGAAACCCGCCCCCCCCGACTCCGCTTCGGCCTGGCTGAAGAGCGCCCGGATGCCGAGCAGCGTGGTGAGGATGCTGACGACCCACACGACGAACATGACGGGATTGCGAAACTGGACGCGCGGGTCCAGCTTGGCGAACGCCCCGCCAACAGCACCGCGGACAATCACCGGGTCGAAAAGAGAATGGGCAGCGGAAGATGTGGACATGGTGAGATCCTCAGTTCAACGGCTTGGCGTGGAGCAAAATCATGGCGTGTGAATAGTCAGGTGTTCAACGATGGGTCCGAGTGCGAGGGCCGGGAGGAAGGTCAGAGCGCCGACAACGATCACGACCGCAATGAGCATGGCGATGAAGACCGGCGTGTGCGTCGGCAGAGTTCCCGGTGTGACCGGTACGGCCTTCTTCGCGGCAAGCGAGCCGGCCGCCGCGAGCACTACGACGATGATCCAGTACCGGGCAAAGAACATGGCCAGGCCGAGCGCCACATTGTTGAACGGGTTGTTCGCCCCGTATCCGGCGAATGCCGAGCCGTTGTTGTTCGATGCCGAAGAGAAGGCGTAGAGAACTTCACTGAAGCCGTGGGCCCCCGGGTTCGGCACATTCGCCAGATTGCTTGGCCAGAGCAGCGCGACGGCCGTGCCGATGAGGACCGCCGCACACGGGACGAGCACGGCGATCGCGGCCATCTTCATCTCGTAGGGCTCGATCTTCTTGCCCAGGTATTCAGGAGTGCGACCAACCATAAGGCCCGCAACGAACACCGCGATGATCACGAACATCAGCATTCCGTACAACCCGGAGCCGACGCCGCCGAAGACAACCTCGCCGAGCTGCATGAGCCACATGGGCACCAGCCCGCCCAGCGGCGTGTACGAATCGTGCATGGAGTTGACCGAACCGTTGGACGCGGCCGTCGTCGCCGTTGCCCATAACGCTGAGTTGGCGATGCCGAAGCGGGCTTCCTTGCCCTCCATGTTGCCGCCGGGCTGTAGGGCCGACGCGGCCTGATCTACACCCAGCGGATCGAGCCGCGGATTTCCTGCTTGCTCCGCCCAGAAGCAGAACCCGAGGAGCACAACAAAGATGAGTGTCATGGCGGCAAGCACGGCCCAGCCTTGACGACGATCACCGACCATCTCGCCGAACATCCAGCATGAGGCTGCAGCGATGAGCAAAATCGATAGCACTTGGAGGAAGTTCGAGAGCGGTGTCGGATTTTCCAGCGGATGGGCGGAGTTGACGTTGAAGAATCCGCCACCATTGGTGCCGAGCTGCTTGATCGCGATTTGCGAGGCCGCGGGGCCGAGTGGGATGGATTGCTCGGTTACCTGAACTGGCTTGGAGACGTGGTTGCCTTCGGGGCCTTTGACCGCATTGCCTGAATCGTCTATCACTGGCTCGTCATAGCTCTGCGGCTGTGTGAGTGTGACAGTCTGGGAGCCCTTAAAGGTCTGCACCACTCCTTGCGACACCAGCGCGACCGCCAGCAGCATCGACAGGGGCAAGAAGATGTAGAGCGTGCTCCGTGTCAGGTCCACCCAGAAGTTGCCGATGGTTGAAGACGTGCGCCGGGTCAGGCCGCGGATCAGCGCCACGAGCACCGCCATCCCTGTCGCCGCCGAGACGAAGTTCTGGACGCCCAGCCCGAGCATCTGGGTTAGGTAAGACATCGTCGTCTCGCCGCCGTAGCCCTGCCAGTTGGTGTTGGTGGCAAATGAGATAGCCGTATTGAAGGACGAATCCAGCGAGACCGCCCCGAGGCCCTGCGGGTTGAGTGGCAGCATGCCTTGCAGACGCTGAAACGCGTAGACAGCAAAGAACCCGATGACGTTGAACAGCAGCGTCGCCATCGTGTACTGCTTCCAGCCCATCTCGGAGCCAGACTTCACGCCTGCGAGGCGATAGATAAACCGCTCTATCGTGCCGAGCACGCGATCCACACCACACGGCTTGCCCTCGTACACACGGACCATGTACCAGCCCAGGGGCTTGACCGCGGCCAGCAACACGACCAGGTACAGGAGAAGTTGAACGACACCATTGATGGGAGGGATTGTCATTGGAACCACTCCGGCTCGAGGAGGGCGCATAGAAGATAGATCAAGAGAGCGCCAGCGAAGAGGGCGCCGATGACATAGATCAAGGTCATGGCGTGCTCCCTTTAGGTCCGGGCTTGCCCGAAGATGCACGCGGCATCAGTCGATCGCAGAGGCCGATCAACGCGACAGTGAGGCCGCAACAACCCAGAAAGAGCAGGATGTACACGAGGTCGTCCATATACGGTCTCCGGAAAGCGATCGAACAAGTATTACTGGCTGCGCGTCGCTTGGCGATCAGCGCGGCATCAAAACTGAAGCGTCTGGCATAAATAAGTCATAAAGACGGACACCTGCGCTGCGTGTCCTTATGCGGCGCTTGCGCCACGACAGTGTTTTTTGATATGGCATTGAGCGAGAATACCACGCATCAAAGTTAAGCTTCCATAATCGCCAAGAACCCGCGGCTCGTGCACGCCGACGGCGCTCGAAGCGATCACTGGAGACGCTACATGAACGAGTTCTGGATCACGACATTGTCCATCTTGCTGGTGACGCTCGGGGTACTCGCCGAGTTCAATCTCATTCGTGTGTTCCTGAGCGATTGGCTCGAAGGGCGGCGAGAGGAGCGTCGTCGGACTTTTCGGCCGGAGAGTGTCTTCCCGAAGTACTCGTTCGTACCGCGAGCGCGATCAGTTGGAGCGTGGGGGCTGAGCTGTGGCAGTCTGGCGACGCTTATCCTCCCGCCAAGCGTGGCAGTTGGGGTTTCTCGTGCAGAAGAGACTGCAACTCAGCCACTTGCACCTGAGTCGGCGAACGTGACTTTGCCGTCCATTAACGTCGAGCGGACCGCAGGATCGTCGGTACCGGCCACAGGCCTCTCCGACACGAATAAGAGCCCGTTCAGCCTCCAACTGAATCTCGATTTTACGAACGCATACTTTTATCGCGGCATCTTTCAGCAGGACAAGGGCCTCATCGTCCAGCCCGCGGCCAAGCTGACCGTCAACATCTACGAGCAAGCCGACCTGAAGATCGATGCACTGCTTGGCACATGGAACAGCTTCGGGCCCAACAGCGGCACGCAAACCAGTGATCTCGTTCGGGACTGGTATGAGTCAGACCTGATGGGTGGGTTCGTGCTTACCAAGGGCAAAGTCAGTCTGACTACCACCTACACGTTCCTCACCAGCCCCAGTGATGCCTACGAGACAGTCCAGGAACTCGGCTTCACGCTCGCCTACGACGACACGGATCTGCTCGAGAAGTTCGCCCTCCATCCGTATGCCCTGCTGGCGATTGAGACCGGCGCCGACGCATCCGACGGCGGCAATTCAAACCCCGGAACGTACCTCGAGCTCGGCATCGCACCGGGATTCTCGTTCGATGTGGGCAAGACGCCCGTCGCCATCACTTTCCCGGCGTCGATCGGCCTGAGCCTGCACGACTACTACCCGAACGCGGCCGGCGACGACGATACGGTTGGCTTCGCCCAGGTGGGCGTCAGAGTTTCGGTCCCGCTTCCGCTTGGTGATCGCTATGGGAAGTGGACTCTCAATGCCGGTGTTTCGGGTCTTTTCATCGGCGACCACGCCGGTGATTTCAACGGCGGAAAGCGCCAGGAGGTCATCGGGACGATTGGAATTCAGCTCAACTTCTGAGCGAGAAGCTCGCAAACTCGGTTGCCGCCGATCAGATCTGAAGCCCCGCAGATGGAGCGGACGACGCCCCCCCTCCCGCTCCAAACTTCACCATCTACCCCTATGAGCAGGTTCTTCATTGGGCAATGTCGACAGACAGCTCCAGCCATGCCGCACAGCGTCGGTGCCTGTGGGCCTTGCCGAACTCTCCGTCAACTGACGGAAACGGCGTTTCCAGCCAGCAAACGCCGAACCCCCGGCTCCCAGACCCTAACGCCCTCCAAGAAAAGTTCTATTGGTGTTCTGTCACCCCGATTGCCCAATGAAACGCCAACAAGGCAGCCCTCGCGGGCCTTCGTCGTTGAATGAAAGCGACACGCCTGCCGGATTCGCCGTGGTCGAAACTAGCGGGAGTTCTGCGCACTACTTCGTATTCTGCAAGATCCGCTTGACAGCCTCCAGCTCGCCATCAACTTGGCCCGCGATGTTGTCGATCGTCACCGCGACAAGGACATCCGGCACGACGCCTGCATCGTCCCGAAGGCCCGAGCCTGGCTTGGGAAAATAGCCGATGACAGGCAGGTCCACCTCGATGCCACTTTTGGGCAGCCGCACGAAGAAGAACGCACCGCCGTTGATACCGCGCTGGTTTCCCCCCGTGGGCTGCCCGATGAGCGTGCCAAGTTTGAGCTGCTTCATCATGAGCGCGAACTCGAAGGTGGCCGAGCTGTTGGTCGCATCTACGATCACCATGATGCGGCCCGCGTACCGCTTGCCCGTTGGCACGATCATCTTTTCCTTCTCGGGGCCTTCGTTCGCATCGCCGTCCCGCAGCCGATAGAACCGGGCGGTCGTTCTGGCCGGGAGGCCGGTGTCTCGATCGGCCAGGTCCACCGGACCGACGGCATCCGTGCCCCAGTCTCGAAACGAGTCATCCCAAGTGTCCAGCGCGGCGCTCAGGTCCGGCGGTGTCTTAACGTACCGCACGAACCGCTGGTTTGGGGACAACGGTTGCGGGGATTCGATGAGGCGAGCGAGAATGACCTCACCCACGCCGGAGCCGCCCTCGTTGCCGCGGAGATCGATCACGAGGTTGGCCGTGTGTTTGGCGATGAGTTCATCGAACGTTTCGTTGATAAACCTGCGCCAATCCCACTTGGTCTTGTACGCGACCCAACTGGCCATCGGCAGGTATGCTGTCCCATCTTCCAGATACGAGAGTTTCCAGAGAGCAGCGTCCGCATCCTCCGGCGCGGCCTTCATCGCTTTGTGCGCTGCGAGTCGCGCCTCGAAGGTCAGCGGGGCGACCGTGATCGTTGCTTCATCTGCGGCTCGCGGGGAACGAACTTTCAACTCATAAGCCGAACCTCGCTGGGGGAACAGAAGCGGGAAGTAGATATCAAACGTCTCGTATCGCTCCGAACCGGTCACGGCGAGCAGACTGATGCGCTTGGCATCGTTGGACCCATCGGCACGGGCGATGGCCAATAGTGTGCTGAGGATGACGCCCGCGGGTGTGCCGTTGATCGACAGCACTTCCGTTCCGGGCTTCATCGCGGCGTTCCCCGAGAAGTCCCTCGTGATGATCATCCGCCCATCGAGCCAACGGAAGTAGAACGGCACCCGGTCGGGCCGCATCAGAACCTCGGTCTCCACCGCCGTGGACTGGTTGTACGGGTTTGGGAACGTGTGCCCGCATTGGATCGCCGCCGTGAACCTCGAAAGCGCTAGAAACGCCTCAGGCACGGTCAGCTCGCGGTCGAAGGCACCATCGAGCGACGCAAAGTTTGCCTCTATCTGCTCCCGCGTGTTGTACCGGAACAGGCCCGGGTGAAGTTCTCCACACACACGCCAGAGCAGGGCCAGATCGGCCTTAAGGTCCGTGGCGGCGATCTTCGCTGGGATACTCGCCTTAGCTATGGCCCCGGGTGCCGGTTGCGCATTGGCGGAGTAACCCGCGCTCATGAGAAGCCCTGCTGCAAACGCCGCCAAGGTGATCCGATGCATCAAAGACTCCAGGCTTTCCCTCGAACCCCCGCGCAGCGGGACCGCAGATTGGATAGATCCATCGCGGGACCGCCCCGCGATGAATCGTGGTATGGGTTGCTCAGCTTGATTCGTGGTGCCAGCCCGCCCGGATGCAGGTGTGACACAAACGGACGCCTCATGCCGCCAACGCTACTCCCGCGATCTCTGACCACGGCCCCTGCTCGCCGCGGATGTTGACCCACGGCACAATGCAGACCGGCGTGTTCCCGCCGTCGCCGGCCTTGAACTCGGTGCGGAGGGCCGGGCGGCTGGTCATGGTCATGAAACAGAGCGCGAATTGTCGGTCAGGCTTGATCGGAAACGACCCGATGTCGTCGTCCGATTGAACGTCGGCGGACACCGCGCCACGGGGTGACCCTACCGCATCTCAAAGATCGTTTTGCTACTGTTGGGCGGAGTGCGAGCTACACCTTGGCCCGCAAGCGTGGGGCTTTTGATTCTTCGCTTGGGCGCTGGGTCTCTGCGGGTCACGGTTTTCGAGAAGGTCCTGCCGCGCGATGGGGTGTGGGCGCCGCAGGAGTGGTTTGTCGACGATGTCGCCAAGATGGGCTTTTCCTGATTCCCAAGTTCTTCGCCTGGGCTGCGGAGCTCTCGGAGTTTGGGGCGGCGGGCTCTTGATGATCGGGCTCCTCACTCGACCCGCGGCGCTGTTCATCGGCATCACCACCTGCGTCGCCACGTTCATCTCTCACAAACAACCGCTCCAGCACGGCACTCCGGCGGTCCTCTATTTTTAAATGTCGCTGTCGCTTCTGATTTCCGGGCTCGGTCGTCTCAGTCTCGATGCCGTGCTGGCTCGCCATTGGTTCCGCGGATCATCCGCCAACGCTGCGCGAGTGAACATCACGCCGCCACCATCGCCGTCGCCATCTCCGAGCGCGGCCCCTTCGTTTCGCGTGTGGTGATCCAGCGTGTCATGGAGACGGCGACTGTGCCGCCTTCGCCGGGCTTACACTTGGTGAGAGAGGTTTGCCTCGTTGTCCTAGCCAGCAAGACCAGCGCGGCGGGGTTCGTCGGCGCGGGCTGGTCTACATCCACTAACGTCACCCATACGTTGGCTCCAAGCACTCCCGGCACGTTTGATTCACGTACGCTGTCGACGTTGCGGATGAGACCGTACGCTCAGCCAGAGATGTTTCACGGCCACAATCCTTCACCGCACGCCCAGCGTCCTCCGCTCCCTCGATCGGTCTGGGTACTCAGTTGGGTCTCGTGCTTCGCGGATATCTCGGGTGAGATGGTCTCACCGCTCTTGCCCTTGTTTCTGGTGGGTGTGCTTGGAACCTCCAAGACTCAGCTCGGAATCATCGAAGGTGCGGCGGTGCTCATCGTGGCAGTTATGACAACCTACGCGGGCCTCTCCAGCGACCGCTCGGGCCGCCGTGTGCCGTGGGTGCGTGTGGGCTATGGCCTGCCGATTCTGGGCAAGGCGATCATCGCCTTCGCGAGCATATGGCCCATGGTCATGGTGGGCCGCTTGCTCGATCGCTTCGGCAAGGGGCTTCGCAGCGCTCCGCGTGATGCCCTCATCGCCGATGCCGTGCCCGCCCACCAGCGCGGACAGGCGTTTGGTGTTCACCGCGCCATCGACACTGCGGGCGCGCTCGTTGGTGTTCTCATCTCCGCGGCAATCTTGTGGTGGTTTGCAACCACGCCCAGCGATGTCGCGGTGACCGGCGCGTTGAAAGCACCGCCTGAGTGGGTCTTTCGCGCGGTCTTTATTGTGGCCGCTGCTCTGGGCGTGGTCGCCTTCGTCGTCACGTTCTTGGTGCGAGAGCCTACTGCCACGACCGCGGCTTCCCCTTCGCCCGCACCCTTACCTGCGCAGCCGCCCGAGGCTCTCTCGTCCACATCGCCGTCCCCGCTGCTGACAGGCGTGCGCATGCTCCCGCGCCGCTACTGGCTCACGCTTTTGGTTTTTCTCATATTCGCCCTGGCGAACAGCGCCGATGCTTTCCTGCTGCTGCGTGCCAGCGACCTTGGCTTCTCGGCGTGGGCCGTTGTGCTGCTGTACGCCGTGTTCAACGTCTTCTACGCACTGCTGTCGTACCCCGCGGGCATCTTGAGCGATCGTCTGGGCCGCTGGGCCGTCATCGCCGCGGGTTGGGTTCTTTACGCCGGGGTCTACGCGGGCTTCGCGTGGCTGCAACCCGCGTATGCATGGGGCCTGTGGCCGCTGATGGCCTGCTACGGCGTGTCAACCGCCCTGACCGAGGGCGTGAGCAAGGCCCTCATCACCGACCACGCGCCCCTGCTCTATCGCGGCACGGCCCTAGGCATCTTCTATGCCAGCACCGGACTCTGCACCCTCGCCGCCAGCATTCTCGCTGGTGTTGTATGGGACCGCGCCGGTCCGGCCCCGGCCTTTCTGATCGGGAGCGGGCTTGCGATTGCGGCGCTGTGCGCCTTGGGCGTGCTTTGGCTGGCCAATAGCAGGCACGTAGTAACTGAACCGATGCGCGCTCGCCCCAAATCGTGATCGGGTTTGTTGGCGGCGAAGCTTCAGTTCGGGCCGCAGCAGGACGTGGCCCACGAATCCGCGCGAAGCACCCCAGCGTTATCAGCACGATCGGCCAACTGATCGCCGCGGCGGTATTCATATCGCCGTTGAAGCTGACCGAGCCGATCTTCCAGGAGAGCATGTCCTTGCTCCCGATCCCCAGCTGCCAACGGCCGAGCGTCTCGTGGGCGACGATTCCCGAAAAGAACTTGATGCCCTCGCGTGCAGAGATGCGGATGGCGCGGCTCCTTGTGCATCAGGCGATTACTTTCGTCACACCCGTGAAGCTGGGCACGACGCGGTGGTGCGCGAGCACCGGATTGCTGATCATCGTGGACGGCGGGTTCGTGCTGAGCCGCCCGGCTGCACGAGGCCCCATACGTTGACCACAATTGGAGTAATCGGCATATCTCCGGCTGTCGCTCGCAAACGCCCTGCAAGAAACTCTCTACTGGTGTTCTGTCACCTCGATTGAAAAGCGAATACCTCCAAGGCCCGCCTTACGGGTGCTTTGCTTGAACTCTTCAGCGGCCCGCTTCCAAGCGTCTCGACAGAGTGCTTAAGTGTGGTCTGTTGCAAACGCAATCACCCTCTTTAGTTGCACCTCCCAAAGGAATCGCATCTTCGCCCGTTCATCGGGCTGGGAACACCAATCTGCAGGGGTATCGATGCAAAACGGGCCGCAGAGTTTCCAATCCTGCCATGCTTTGACCAGGGTGTAGTTGCAAACGCCGCGGCTGGTCAGAGTCTTGTGCCAATGCTCGACAAGCCGGCGTTCGCATTGGCGGCGCAGCTCTATGGGCCACCACACGACGATGGCATGAACGATATCGCTCACCCCTAACCAGGCATGCGCGGGCGAGAACGCGAAGGGCTGGTGATCGATGAGGTACACCGGGGCATCACCGCTGATCGGAGCGAGCACATTGGTCGGATTGAGATCGCGATGAATCCAGGTGAATCCTTCCGGATCGCTTAGACGAGCAATTCGGTCCTGAACGTTGCGGCCAAGGACTCTTCGTGCGGTATCCCTTTCGGCAGGCGTAAAGCTCTCGCCCATAGCTTCAAGCATCGCATATTGGCTAGACAGCATCCGCGCGGCAGCGCTTCGCAGGAGCGATTCATTTGGTGGTGGTTGCGGCCAATAGTGCGCGTGGAGCTTGGCGGCCGCCTCAACCAGTGCGAGCCCGTAGCTCTCAGTTGGTTCGATAAACTTCTGATCGCGGTGCGTTGCGGAGAGGTCATCTAAGAGCAGGTTGTAGTGAGATGCATCAGCGCCAGCAAAGTGACATCGCACAAGCGGGGCATCTGACAGCCCCACGAAATACTTGATGTAGTAGTCAACCTCGTCACGCCCGAAGGTGGCTGCCGATCCGATCTTCAGGTGCAGTTTGAGTGGATGGGGCTCATCGATGGTTGACACACTGAGCCGAACGTGCGAACCCCAGCTGCTCTTTGAAGAGTCAGAACTCTCAAACGAGCGCACCCGGCGGCGAAGCACCTGCTCAAGCCATTCTTTCGTCAGTTCACCCGGCTGGCGGATCATGAGTGGCTCAAGAGTCATCGAGGAATATTAGCCGAATCCGAACCTTGCTTCCGGTTTAGCCTGGCATCAGGCGCCGGGTCGGTGGCAGCCGATCCCGGCATGAATCTAAGACTTTATTCATCGACCTTATTCATTGACTCTATTCTTTGACTCTATTGGTCACCCCCGTTCTCACCCACAGCCTTCCCCCAAACACGCCGCGGAGCAACCGCTGGTGCGCAGCGATTTCTTGTGCAGTCATCTCCGCTTGACCCTCCAGATCAAGCCGGTCTGGCAGGACGAGTCTGCAAAGCTTGACATGCTTGCCGTTGTTCCACACTGCTTCGTGGTTGTCGTACACTCGCTTATGGCTGACCTTGAACTCCCGGTTTCCGCACTCTGGAACCATCGACGCGGCGAGCTGCTTTGCGAGGATGGCTCGTACAAATTGATGTTCGCCATTGAGCCGCGAGGTGGAGTGCTGGTGACCATGCTGCCCGGGTCCGCGGCGACTGCGCAGGAGGGCACGCTGTGCATCCCGGAAGATGGTTACGACTCGCTGCAAATGCAGGTAAAGATTGTTCCGTTTAACGAGGATGAGGCCGGTGCCGCGGCGGACCGGTTTACAGCCTATCACGGTACCGGTCACCGGGGCATGTGGTGCCGGCTTGAGCCCATCGGCGGCAAGATTGCCGGCGTGGTGCTGGACCCGAGCGACATGCCGCTGGTGCACCCGCTGGCCGAGGCCGAAGGCCGTCTGCTAAAGCTACTCAACACGGATCGTGCGCGGCTGAGCGCCGTCGTCAATGCGCGACTGGGCGCTGAGCTGCACGAAATTCTTGCGGTGGGAATCGATCCTCGCGGCATAGACCTGCGCTGCCGGGAGGGCGTGCGGCGGGTGACGTTTGTGAAATTTGCAGAAGACCCAGCCGTGGCCGAGGGGCGGATTCGTGATTTGCTGGCATGATGGCGAAGCCAGAGGTCAGACCGTCGCGGCGTGATGTGGCAGAGTGCCGCGGTGGTTGTGCCGTTGACTGCGGTGCTGGCGAGGAGACCACGATTCGATGTTCAACGAAACGTCGTGTGTTTTTAGGGCCAGTTTTGAGGTTCGGCTGTCGGATTGCGATTATCGGAGCTCTGCGGAAGCTCCGGATTGGGCTTACGCCACGCGACCACGCTCTCAAGTTGCTGCTGGCGAACGTGTTGTGGCTGGCTTGGGGAAAAGTCCTGGAAGTTGGTGGTATCCGGTCCCAAGCGCTCGGGTGATCGTTCAAGCGGCAACGGGCAAAGTCCTCAATAACCCGACTACTCGAATTCAGCTCGCTGGAAGCAGCCGATGACCGCGCTTTGAGGTTCGCACATCGCTAGCATTTCTTCCGGAGTGGCGATAAGGCAGCTCCCGCATTTGGCGCAATTGAATCCGCAAGATCTGTTTCGTGAGCATGAACATGTCCAGCTCCTCTGTTGTGAACTCAATTTCCGTGAACCTTGCCCCTGTCGCCGCCGAGGAGCCCGCCGCGCCGCAGCCTCCTGCGCCCACGCCGGCATCTCCGGAGCCCCAGCGGGCAGAGGAACCTGCCGGCCCAGAGCGTGGTGGAGCGACAGCGGTTGCCGAGCGGCCTGCCCAGGCTCCGTCAACTCCCAAACTCGACAAAATGCCGCCGTACAAAGTGCTGCTGCACAACGATGACCACAACGACCAGGACTTCGTAACCATCGCCCTCATGCAGATTGCCGCCGTGCATCCGGTCCGAGCATTTCGAATCATGATGGAGGCTCACGACACGGGTGTAGGGCTGGTGTGCGTGACGCACAAGGAACTGGCTGAACTCAAGTGCGAGCAGCTGCAAAGCAAGGGCCTAGTTGCGACCATTGAACCCGCCTGAAGCGGCTTGTGGTTATTGGACCTCAAGAGACAGGCTTGGGTCTTGCAATTTAAATTTGAAGTGGGCAACAAATCCAAGCGGGATTATCCGCCGCGACTTCTTGTTGCGCTGTAAGGGCGAAGCGGGGGGAGTGCGCAAAGCTGCTGGCTTTTTGGGGTTGGGGGCCAGGGGAGATTTCCGAAACGCTCGTGTGAGGCGCAGTTGTTGCGCGGTTGTGTCGATATTTCTTGAGCGTGGCGGCGACCCGGGCACTGAGCCCGGGTGCATCAAGCCACGAACAGGAGCATCGCACCGTGAACATCCCACGTATCGGAGAGATTTTGGTCAGCCGCGGAGTTCTGACGCCTGATCAGGTTGACCAAGTGCTGACGATGCAGCGGCGACGCCGCGAGCCCTTTGGTCTGCTGGCCGAGGAGATGTTTGCGATTAGCACCAAGGTGCTTGAGGAAGCCTGGGCGGAGCAGTATTCGTACATTACCGCGACGATTGACCCTGGGGCCGAAGGGGTGGACAAGGCGGTGATCGGCACGCTGTCGCGGCGGCAGGCGTGGCAGTTTAAAATCCTGCCAGTCCGCTATGACGGTGCGGAGGTGATGGTGTGCACGGCCAAGCCGTTCTTGGCTAAGGCGCTGCGGTTTGCGTATCAGCACTTTGGGCCATCGTGCTACATGGTGCTCACGGATGAGGCCAAGTTGGCAGCAGCACTTGGAGAGCACTATCCCATGCCGGGAGTTGAGCACGTGGCGGGTTTGTCCGCTTATGGCCTGGCGGCCTGAGCGCACCGCCGGGCTGGATGTGAAACAGGTCGTTCGGCGGGGGTGAAGCGTGGAGGCGGGCGGAGGCGGGCGGAGGTTGATACGAACACGGCGTAGTCGCGGGCAAGTTTGCGCGGCTACGGGGCTCCTTATGAAAGCTGGCTCCATTTGGAATGGAGCCAGCTTTATTCACGTCGTAAGGCTGCGCCGGGGTTTACCCCTGTTTAGGGGGTGAAAAGTGATTCGGGAGTCCTAGGAATCTGCTCGGTGACCTAGCCTCGTGTGAATTGTCCGTGTACAGGATCATGAGATTTTGGTCCGGCGGAGCATTTTGGAGCATGTTCTGGCGGTTGCTCTGATGTCGGTGTCGGTTGTGTCGGGTTGTGTTTGGTGTATTGGATTTCTCGGCTAGAACCGCAGGTACGGGCTGGCTATACTCACCCCCAAGCACCTCGTACGGATTTTGAAATGACTAAGACCGATTTCGTCAAGAAGTATCAAGTTCACGGCACTGACACGGGCTCGCCCGAGGTTCAAGTTGCGCTGCTCACCAGCCGCATCAATGATCTCAGCGACCACCTCAAGGCCCATAAGAAAGATGCGCACAGCCGCCGCGGTCTGGTCCTGATGGCCAGCAAGCGTAACAAGCTGCTGAAGTATCTTGCAGCGACAGATCGCAGCCGCTATGCGGATCTGATTGGCAAGCTGGGCCTGCGTAAGTAAGAAGCAGATTTTTCATGGGCCCGCGAAGGAAACTTCGCGGGCCTACTTGTTTCCATGCCTCACCGCTGCGCGGGTAGGCAGTGGGCGCTGGGCAGTCTTTAGGCTGTGCTGCCTGCAATGTGCGTTGCACGGCGGGGCACAGTTTGGTTTGGGTGTTTAGAGTGTTGCTTCGGAGCCAAAGGCTTTGTTGCGATGCGGCACACCCGGACGGGTGTTTGACCACGGCGACTGCCTTCCGCCTTCTGCCAACTTATCGACGCACCGGTGACCCGGGACGCGAACCATTGTTCTCTGCCGCGCACGGTGCGTGTGCAGGGGCCTTGGCGGGTTACGCGTCAGCGAAAGCGACGCTCGCAATACCCTCCGCGTCGTGAGGCCAGAAGTACATATGAGTCACGTAGTTATTACCAAAGAGTTTGGCGGACGGACGCTCACGCTCGAAACCGGCAAGGTTGCCAAACTCGCTGGCGCGGCCGTTATGGCCACCTTTGGCGGCACCACCGTGCTGGCCACCGTGGTCCGCGGCAAGTCCCGCAACGAGATCCCCGATTTCCTTGGTCTCACCATCGACTACCGCGAGAAGACAAGCGCTGCTGGCAAGTTCCCGGGCGGCTTTAAGAAGCGTGAGGGCCCCCCGTCGGAGAAGGAAATCCTGACGATGCGCATGATTGACCGGCCCATGCGGCCGTTGTTCCCCGATGGCTACTACGACGAGGTGCTGATTCAGTGCTTTGTGATGAGCCACGATGCCGAGAACGATGCCGACGTGATCGCTGGCACCGCGGCTTCCGCGGCTTTGGCCATCAGCGATGTGCCCTTTGAGGGGCCGATCGCCACGGTCCGCGTCGCCCGCATCCACACCGACAGCGGCGCGCAGTTCGCCATCAATCCCACGGTCAGCCAGCTTGAGTACAGCGACCTGGACATGGTCCTGTCGG
>JBBRKQ010000001.1:0-93933 GCA_038231815.1 Phycisphaerales bacterium | reverse complement strand
GCGGTAAGGTTGCTGGACCGTTTCGACGATGCGTGTATACAAGGTCTATCGGTTTCTGTCATTCAACCACCTTCCGGGCACCACGACGGTGCGTGCTTTGATCAATTCTTTCAGGTCCCCAGTCAGTTATGGCCGTAGCGACAGGCGACAGCAAGGCAGCAGTTGAAGCATCGCTTGATGACGCGGTCGATGCTCTGCTTGCGCAGATCGATACAGCCTGCCTGCAGACCGAGCAGCAGCTTCAGGAGAATGACCCGCCAGCACACGTCGAGCCCGAGGTCGAGGCCGAGGTCGAGGTCGAGGCCGGGCCCGAGGCCGTTGCCGGCGGCGATGCGGCAACAGATGATGGCGGCATCGCGCCCTCGGCCACCGCAGCAGAGATGATTCCAGAGCCGACTGCTGCTGCACCCATTGCCGAAACCACCGAGCCCGCTGCGGCGGCGGCACCGGAGGGTGAGGTGACGCTTGATGTCGCTACGTCCGCAATGCTCGAAGATGCGGCACAGCACACCGAGATCGCTGCGGACTTTCCCCAAGTTGAGCACGAAACGGACAACGCGCCGCTTGCGGCAGCCGATACCGCTGGCTCACCCGCTTCTGGCCCTGAAGCTGCGGATGAGCGAGAGTTGAGTCCGGTAGCTGTTGCTGCCGCGGACGTCGCTCCGCAGGCAGCAACCGCCACCTTGAATGTGGCAGCCGGACCAAACGACGTGCCCATTAGTGCGGAATCCATACAGGCCCTCGATGCCAAGCTGGCGGTGAACGCCGCGCTCGTGGCTGATGATGCCTTTAGCGATGGCGCCGATGACCTTGGCCAACCCGCACCGGCGGCCGAAGCCCCCGCAGCCGCGGCGACGGGCGCGCCTGCCCCGCACGATGAACCAACCGAGCCCGAGGTGGCGAATCCTCAGGCCGAGATCGCTCAGGCTGAAACCGTCGAAGCTGTTGCCGCCGGACCGGTTATTCCCGCAGCGGCTGCTCCAGTTCCAGCACCGATTCCGGTTGCGGCGGCAGCGCCCCCAGCACCAGCACCAGTACCAGTACCGGCACCAGTTGCTAGCGCTGCCAAACCCGTTGCATCCGCGCCGGTTCCGGCGCTTGCCCCTGCACCTGCGGCGCCCCAGCACGCTACATCACAGGCCGCACCTGCCGCGGCACCAGCACCTGTGATTCAGGTTCCTCGCAAGCCAATCTTGGCCCCGCTGCTGGCCAGAGTGTCTGGGGCCGCGCTCAAAGTTGTTGGCCCGGTCATCAGGCCGCTGCTGATTACCAATCCCAAGACTCGGCAAACCATCGCTTGGGTGGGCACCGTCACACTGTTTAATGCGGCGCTGATCTGGTCGTACGCCCTGCTTAAAGGGCCGCCGGAGCCGGGGATTCCCATCGGCCCGCAGCCCACGCTGCACGGGATGGAAGAACACCCCGAGAGCAAGAAGATTCGCGCCAAGGCCGCTGAAGAAGCGGCCAAAACGGCGGCAATTGCTGCCGCTGCACCTCCGGCGGCGGCGGCAAAGGACGATGGCCAAGGCGGCGGCGAGAAGAAATCCAGCGGCGGGCACTAATCGGTTTGCCGCCTTGTTCACGGTCGGAGCGCAATTATGACGCCCCGGCCGCGAATTGAGTCGGCCAAGCCCGCGGACCGATATATGCCGCACCGATGAGCCGTCCGATCACGATCAACTTTTATGGATTCTGGTCGAGCTTCCGCGCCGAGGATTTTCTGTCCCAGCATCCGTATCTGCGGTCCGGATACACACTGCAAGTCAGTGATGACCCCGACTTTGCCATTTGCGGCGTCTTCCCCGATTCTCGTCCGGTGCCGGAGCGGGCCGTGAAAGTGTTCTTTACAGGTGAGAACGTCGCGCCGGACTTTGCGGAGCACGACTGGGCGATGTCGTTTGAACACTTCACACCGCCCGAGCCACGACACCTTCGCTTACCGATCTACGCCTGGTACATGCGGCAGTTCAGCGGCGGGCTTGAAGTGCTCATCCGTCAACCGGGCGAGAAGGCTGGCCTTGACCGACCCCACTTCTGCAATTTCGTCTACCGCAACGGCATGTGCAGGCCTCGCAACGAGTTGTTCCGGCAATTGAACCAATACAAGCACGTTGATGCGCCGGCCACGCTCATGAACAACATGCCGATGTTCCCCGAGAATGGTGACGGCAACTCGCCGGCCAAGCAGCGATTCGCCCGGAACTACAAGTTTACCATCGCCTATGAGAACACCTCACATCCCGGGTACACCACTGAAAAAATCTATGATGCGATGGCCGCTCGCAGCATCCCGATTTACTGGGGCAACCCGCTGGTGCACCTAGACTTCAACCCGAAGTCATTTCTCAACCGCCATGAGTTCGACAGCGATGAGGCCTTCATCCGGCGCATCATCCGGGTTGATCAGGATGATGAGCTTTACACCAGAATCTTCAATGAACCGTATTGGCATGACAACATAGTTCCGGAGGCGCTGAGTGATCGGGCGTGCATGGAGTTCTGGGATCGTGTCTTCGCATCGGGGGCGAGTCGCGGTCGCCGCGCTAGGCCGCGCTATTCCGTCTTTGGCGGGCAGCACCGGCCGGTAGAGTGAACACACATGAGCCGAACGATCCTCATCAATTTCTATGGATTCTGGGCCGGTTTTAGTCTCGGCGACTTCCTGTCGTACCACCCGTACCTGCGGGAGTCGAATCATTTCACCCTCAGCGATGAACCGGAACTCGCGATCTGCGGACCGTCTGCCGAGAAACGAGCACCGCCATCGCACGCTGTAAGGCTGTTTTTCACAGGCGAAAACGTCGCGCCGGACATGGAAAGCTTTGACTGGGCGATGTCATTTGCTCACATGAACCCGGCCAATCCGCGGCATCTGCGGCTGCCCTTGTACGCGTGGTACCTTCGCAGGTTCGGCGGCAAGTTGGAGCGACTGATCCGGCAACCCGGCGAGCGAGCGGGACTTTTGCGACCGGGGTTCTGCAACTTTGTATACCGCAACAAGGCGTGCCCGCAGCGCAACGAGCTTTTCCGAAAGTTGAGCACGTACAAGCACATCGATGCGCCCGGCAGGTGCATGAACAACATGCCGGGCTTTGACGAATCTCCGGATGGCGATGCACCGGCCAAGTGGCGGTTTGCCCGCAACTACAAGTTCACGATCGCCTGCGAGAACGCCTCCAGCCCGGGTTACACAACAGAAAAAATCGTCGATGCCATGGCCGCACGCAGCGTCCCGATTTACTGGGGCAACCCGCTGGTGCACCTTGACTTCAATCCAAAGTCCTTCTTAAACCGCCATGACTTTGACAGCGATGAGGCTTTCATTGAGTACATCATCAGAGTTGATCAGGACGATGAGCTCTACACAAAGATCTTCAGCGAGCCGTACTGGCACAGCAACACCATCCCCGAAGCGATCAGCGACTCAACTTGCTTGGCGTTTTGGGACAGAGTGTTTGCGAGTTGCCCGAAACAAGTTGTTGGGTAACTGAGGTGGAGTGGGGTGAGGTGTGGGGTGGAGTGAAGCGAAGCGAGGGGTGTGAGGTGGGTGAATGAGTGGGGATTGCTTGAGGTCTTTGGCAGAGAGGCGGGGGCTGCTCTGTTGGCGGCTGATTCGCTCACGATAGGCTTCCGCCTATCGCTCTTACGAGCTGCTCAACAGAAGTGCTTCATGAACTTTTTTAGCAGCCCGGGCTCGGCCTGGTTGATGAACACGTCGTTGGCCTCCAGGTTTCCGACGCACCAGTACCCTTGGGCCTCGATGTGTCGGCGGACGGTGGTGTCGCGGCCCATTGTGTTGTCTTCAACCAGCAGAACTCTGGGTCGAAAACGCTTTAGATCAAAGCCCTGCAGCAGCGCGAGCTCGCCACCTTCAACATCGATAACCACAAAGTCAATCGCTCCGGGCTCTGCCATGGCGGGGTCCGCTTCCAGCAGCGCATCCATACTCGTTAGGGGTGCCCGTACTGTTCGGGGCACGATCGTTGTCTCACGTGAAAGTCTGGCAGCGTGTCCCTCGGTCAGTGACAGGTATGAGAGCATCTCGCCGCCACCAACAAGGGTGAACTCTGCGTGGCCTGCGCTACCGGCAGGGCCGAGCGCTGCGTTGACGACCCGGCTGAACCCACCCCGCCGCACTTGGCACGCGGCGAACTGATCCGGCAATCGCTCAACAAGCAGCCCCGCCCAACCAACACTTTCAAAGCCATAGCTCACGCTGAGACTAAATCCATCGAATGCGCCGACTTCTATGAATCGGCCCGCCGCAGCGCTTCCAAGCAGCGTCCACAGCAGCACATCCTCACCGTTCTGGGAGCGAAACTCCGGCTTTGGCCTGCCGCCAGCCTGCCCCGCAGCGAGCCACAGCGCCTCGGCCTGCCGCTGCGCAATCTCACGCAAGTTCCGCCCGCCGGCGGATGCCTCCCGTCCGGCTTTACTTAGCGCGGGCCCGAGTTTACGAACATATGGCACCTCCGCATCGCGAGGCACACCTGTTGCTAAATCGGACTGATCGCCCGCAGCGATGGCCAACGATTCATTTTTCAGTAGGACATCGTAGTCATACTGCTTCACGACCGACCATTTGCCCGGGAGTCTTGCCACGATTTCGCGCATCGGAATCTGCCCGCTGTATTCTTGGCGATCGCTGAACTCCGTGTATAGATACCGCGTGCGGGCCAGAGCACTCTGCCCACCGGCGATCAGCAAGTCCTCAGCACCTTGCACATCCGCCCATACCAGATCAATCGTCTCAAAGCCGTGCCGCTCGGCGATGCTGTCCAGAGTGACCGTGTCCACCTCCACCGATTCATCGAACCTCAGCCATTTGTGAATCGCCGTACACTCCGCCGGTGCTTTCAGTGACGATGAGCCGGCATACGCCGCCTCCCGCAGCCACTCCGGATGCGTCGTGTTTAGATCTGCTCCCGACAGGTGAAAGGTTGCCCGGCCGCTTTCAAACGACACCGCCGCGGCGATGATGTGTGCAAGTTTGTCTACTCCCCGCTGACGCAGGCGCTCGAGATTTCGCGGGTCTGGCTCGAGCGCCACCAAGCGTGCGGCCGGGAACATTTTGCGTAGCTCTCGAGTGTCCCAGCCTTCGTGGCAGCCGCACTCGATAATGTTTACGGCAGCGGTGGTGCTGATGAGTGACGGGAAAATGTCGTAGACGGGTGAAGCCATGAGGTGAGTATCGACCGCGACCAAGTGGCATCAGGACCGCAACACGCGGGCGAACGCCCCATTTGAAGGGTCGTGAGTGGCTGCCAGAATCTTGGTGCATGGAAACACACGGTGGATGTGTTTGTGCGGTTGTCAAAGAGGGTGCGCAGCGAATAAGTGACGCTGGGCGTTTGGTGTTTTGGGGGTTGGAGTTTTTGGGGAAAGTGCAAGTTGTTGCCCACCGTACGCTTCCGCGTACGGCTCTTATGGGCTTATGGGCCGCGGGGCCAGTGGGTTTTGCAGACGCGATCGAAGTAGAGGTCGCGCTGGCGGTTGGCTTCCCACTGGGCGGCGATGAAGATTGCATGCTCTTCGAATCGCGCGAGGGTGGCGGATTGTGCGAGGTTGCTGGGTCGGGACGGTTGGTGCTGGCCGGGCGGCACGGGAGGAGGCGGGCTTCGATGGTGGTCGTGGGTTTTTTGGGGCGATGGGCTTCGTTCACGGTACGCTTCCGCGTACCGCTCTTAGGGATGTTGGTTGTGCTTGGGTTTGCCTGGGCCGCGGCGTGGGAGGGACGGTCATGCGGTGATTGGGGCTTTGAAATCCTCTGCCCCGTTGGGGCAGTTGGGTTGGGCGTGTTTGGACCACGGGTTGCGCTTCGTTCGTTGCGGATGGGCTGCGCCCATCGGCGCTGCGGACTGCGCTTCACCCGTGGCTACATTCCTAGGCCCCGCTGGGGCTGGGAGGGCAAGGACAAGGCCGGGGCGGAAGGCGGAAGGGTGTGGGCTGTGGGCTGTGGGGCGGCACGGGAGGCCGATGGCTTCGACGGTGGTCGGGGTTTTTTTGGGGCGATGGGCTTCGTTCACGGTACGCTTCCGCGTACCGCTCTTAGGGATGTTGGTTGCGCTTGGGTTTGCTTGGGTCGCGGCGTGGGAGGGACGGTCATGCGGTGATTGGGGGCTGCTTTTAGCGGGGGTTGGGGCTTGCTTTGCCTTGTGATTTTGTGATAACCCAACCGAGCAGGGCTGCACCGGCGACCACCATGCCGACGGAGAACCACTGGCCGCGGGACAGGCCGATAATGCGACCGGCATCGCCGAACTGGGCATCGGGCAGGCGCCAGAACTCTGTGGCGATGCGGAGGGCGCCGTACACCATGAGCCAGACGGCGCTGGTGATGCCTGGCCGCGGGCGGAAGAGGAACCAGCAGATCCACGCGACAGCGCCGAGAATGAGCCCCTCGGCGGCGGCTTGGTACAACTGGGAAGGGTGGCGGCTGGAGAGCAGCGGGATGAGCTGATCGCGATAGGCGCCGGGGCGCTCGATGATCCAGCGGAGGGCATCTGTCCAAGTTACTTGCGGGCCAAGCACCTGCATGCCCGAGGCGACGAGCTTGTTTAAGTCCATCTGCTGCTGCGGGCTCAAGGGGGGCGTGTGGCTGGCGGCGAGGCGAAAGAGCACATCACCAGCTTGCGGGGGCAGCACATCTTTGGGCGTGAAACCTTGCGTCAGCGGGCCGCGCCAGCCGAGCAGCTCCTGCGGGAACTGGACGGCCCATGAGGGCCCGGCGGTGCCAGCGGGGGTGACGATTTTGCCGAGCAGCTCACCGTTTACAAAGTTGGCGAAGCGGCCAAGGAGCAGGCCGAAGGGGGCGGTGATGGCCAGCGCATCAAGCACGTGCAGCAGTGAGCAGCGGCCGACGATGACAGTTTCACCGGTGGGGGTGAGTTCCTTCCAACCTCGGCTGATGCGAAGGGCCGCCAGCACGCAACCGACCATGGCAAAGTGGCTGGCCATGCCGCCACGATTGATGGCCAGCACGCCCCAGAAGGGAAAATCACTGGTGACGCTGGAAAGGAGGTAAGGCTCGTAAAAAATGCAGTAGCCCACGCGACCACCGGCGAGAGTTGCGAAGATAAGCCACATGAGCGCATCGGTCACCCGGTGAGCCGGAATGGAAAGCTTGCCCTTGGTGGCGAGATAAAACATGATGGCCCAGGCGATGATGAACCCGGAGATGTACGACAGGCCATACCAGCGGACGGCCCAGTCTCCGCTGATGCGAAAGACGATGGGGTTGAAGTCATGGAAAATACTTGCGAGTGACAGGTGCAGCACGCGGGAAGATAGCGGGGTGGTGCGCGGAGGCAAGCACGGTGGGATGCGGTGTTGATGCTGCTACGGAGCAACGTGAAAAGAAAACGCCCCGCCAGCAGTTGTAATGCCGACGGGGCGCAAAGTAAGGGATCGCAAGAATGTGCACGGCGGCGTGCTGGGCTTGGCAGTTAGAGTATCTGAACGATGACAGAGCGGGCAGAGGAGAGGGCGGTGAGGTGCCAGCGGGCAGGTGTGTTTATGGAACAGTCGAACGATTTTCGGGCGAGCGTACCACCGAGATGGGGGCGAGGCTACAGATATTGGACTTTTTTCTAGAAATTTTGTTGGATTGTAACGATCTGACGTCTTTTTCGTCTTTTCAGCGGCGATTGGTGGTACACTGAGGGGAACCCCCTCTCCGGCAAATACCAAACATGCTCTTAACGACAGATCCAACATTTGATCAAGCTTTAGACTCCGTTTGCCAGCGATTGCGTGGCGCACTGACGGAGTTGCTCTCGGAGGCGGGTGGGTCTGTGGAATCTCCGACGGTGCTGGCGAAGCAGTTAAAACTAAACAAGACGCTGGCATGGAGGGCATCGAAGATTGTGACGGCGACGAATGCCCGGGCGGTGCTGGAGTTCCTGCCGGCGGGAGGGAGTCTGGAGATTTTGCTGGAAGCGTGCGCTAATGCGGGGAGCAGCGCTTCGGTTGTTGCGGGTGCACGGGACGCGATCGCCGCACTGAACAAGGTGGTGCGGACGCACGCCGGCGACCGTGACACGTTTGATTTGATGCTGGCGAGCATGGGGGCGGAGAGTGGAGGCGGGGTAGCGGCGCTTATGGAAGGCCGCAAACTCGCTTACATGGGGAACTCGGCGACGTGGGGGATTCAGGCCCAGACTAGGTTTGCGGCGTATTTCATCGCTCCATCGGAAGGTGAGGCGGGCAAGCGCGGGCAGTTGGACATTGCAACGCTGGGCGGGCTGATTGGAGCGCGACGGCTGCGTGCGGACACGAGCGTGCCGCTGTTCTTGCCGTTTACGTACAACGATGATGGATCATCACGACGTGGGGTGTTTGGTGAGACGGTGGATGTGCCGGGGGCTGGACCGCTGGACCTGCCGCTGATACGGCAGTTTTGCAGTGATGGGGCTGAGTCGTTGGCGGTGTACCCGCTGACCGATACATCACTGCGGTACGACCTGCTACCCGGGCCGATTGGCAACACGGCACTGATGACCTGGGTGTTTGGATACTGGGACAGGCAGTCGGTGAATATGTACCGTGATGATTCGAACCAGACGGCGATGGTCTCGACTAGAAACTTTGTACCAGCGGAGACAACTTTGTGCGACTTATTTGTGCACAAGGATGTGGCGATGGGCTCATTGCCGGAGGGGGTGCTGGTGGGGCAGCTTGGCGGGATGTTGCCGCTGCCGGGGCTTGCGGACCGTGACCGGTTGCCGATGCCGGAGGTGGTGGAGAGCTTGGGAAGGTTTCCTCCATCGGTAGCGACGCCGGCGATTCCGCGGTACACCGAGATGGTTCGAACGGTGTATGAGCGGTGCAGCTGGAACGCCAGCGACTTTACGGGGTTTAGGCTTTCATTGAAGTACGCGCCACTGCCGGCATCAGTAATGATGCGCTACCGGCTTGCGGAGAGGCCGTAAGGGATTTGGCTGCTGCATCTCACGTGGAGGCGGTGGGAGGTGAATGATTGGAAATGAGCCGATCACGGGCGATTAAGCCGATGCTTTCGCAGAAGGTGTATGTGCAGCACCTGATGCGGAACGCTGGGATTGGGGCAGCGATTTTGAGTGTGGCGCTGCTGGGCGGGGTGCTGGGGTACCACTGTTTCGAGGATTTAAGCTGGCTTGATTCTCTGCTGAACGCATCGATGATTTTGGCGGGGATGGGGCCGGTGGACAAGGTGCAGACATCGGGTGGCAAGGTGTTTGCTTCGGCGTATGCGGTGTTTTCGGGGGTGGTGTTTTTATCATCGATTGCGATTGTGATGACGCCGGTGGTTCGGCGGATGCTGCACCGGCTGCACCTTGATATTGAAGAGGAGGGCGGATGACTGCGAGGGGGGTTGCTCTGCGGTTGATGCAGTTGATGCGGTTGATGCGGTTGATGCTATTGATGCAGTGGGGTTACCTGTTACACATGAGCATGATGAAGGCGAAGAAGCGCAGGAGGTGGACGCAGCCGAGCAGGATGTTGGTGCGGGGTAGAGAGAAGGTGAGCGTTGCGGCGGCGAGGGTGAGCAGCAGCAGCAGCATGACGATGTTTGGCGGCTCAAGCCTGAGGATGAACGTGCGACCGGTGACCAGTGCGATGGCGATGACCAGAGCGATGGCAAGACCGATGGAGGCGGGCACCGAGCCCATGAGGATTTTGTAGCCCACCGGGCGATGACTCCACCGTCGCTGGGTCTGGTCAGAGTGTGAAGCTTGAGTCCGCGCCTTAACCCCCCACCATCCCTGTGCCCCTGTGCCCCTGTGCCCCTGTGCCCCTGTGCCGGACCAACTCAGCCGGGCGAAACGAAAGGCGCGGGATTGGGAGAGAAATTTCATTGACCTTCGGCTGAAGGGTTACGCGATTGTTTACTGAGCGGGGAAAAGCCCCTCGATGGAGAGGTAGCGTTCACCGGTGTCGTAGCAGAAGCCCATGACACGGGCGCTGGCGGGCAGTGAGGGCAGGGTTTGGCTGATGGCTGCGAGGGTTGCGCCGCTGGAGATGCCGATGAAGAGACCCTCTTCACGGGCGGCGCGGCGGGCGAAGTTTTTGGCATCATCATCGGTCACCTGCACAACCCCATCGAGGATGGACCGATCGAGGATGGATGGGACGAAGCCGGCGCCGATGCCTTGGATGGCGTGCGGGGAATGAACGCCGCCGCTGAGTACGGGCGATTTGGCTGGTTCGACGGCCATTACTTTGAGCGCGGGCCAAGACTTTTTGAGCACCTCGGCGCAGCCGGTGATGTGGCCGCCGGTGCCGACGCCGGTGATGATGGCATCAAGGCCCTCTGGAAAATCGGCGAGAATCTCTTTGGCCGTGGTTTGGCGGTGAATCTCGACATTGGCGAGGTTGTCAAACTGCATGGGCATCCAGGCTGGGGCGCGGGATGCGACGAGTTCGGTGGCTGTGGCGATGGCGCCTTTCATTCCCTGCTCGCGTGGGGTGAGGACGAGTTCGGCTCCGTAGGCCTTCATGATGGCGCGGCGCTCGATGCTCATGGATTCGGGCATGACGAGCACGAGCTTATAACCTCGCACGGCGGCGACCATGGCCAGACCAATGCCGGTGTTGCCGGAGGTGGGCTCGATGATGGTTCCGCCGGGAACGAGGAGGCCGCGCTTCTCGGCATCTTGGATCATTGCCAGAGCGATACGGTCTTTGATGCTTCCACCGGGGTTGGACTTTTCAAGCTTGAACCAAACTTCACGGCCGGGGAAGAGGCGGTGAATACGAACGACGGGGGTGTTGCCGATGGTGTCAAGGACTGTGTTTGCGCGCACTGGAGGGATCCTGGAGAGATTGAATGAAAATGGATTTAGATGACGTACTCATCACCGGAAAGGTTGGGCACCGGGAGGTCGGACTTTCGAACGACGATGGAATCGGCCGGGACGCTACGGGTGACCCAGACGTTGCCACCGATGAGGCTTTTGCGACCGATGACGGTTTGGCCGCCGAGCACGGTGGCGTTTGCGTAGATCACTACATCGTCTTCGATGGTGGGGTGACGCTTGGTGCCGGCGACATCTTTGCTGACGCGGATTGCGCCAAGGGTGACGCCCTGATAGATGACTACGCGTTTGCCGATGATGGCGGTCTCACCGATGACCACACCGGTGCCGTGGTCGATGCAAAATGGTGAGTCGATCGAGGCAGCTGGGTGAATATCTATACCGGTTTGGGCGTGGGCGAACTCACTGAGCACCCGCGGAATGAGCGGCACACCGAGCCGGTGGATGCATGCGGCGACACGATGGATCACGATTGCCGCGAAGCCCGGGTAGGCGATCATGACTTCATCGATGCTGGCGGCGGCGGGGTCTTGGCGGAGGGTAAAGGAGGCATCATCGTACAGAGTTGTGGCCAGATCGGGAAGTGCGGCGATGAGATGGTCCGGCCAGTTTGATGGGGCAGTGCCTGCGGAAAGAGCGAGCTCGCTCGCGGCGGCGTGGAGACTGGTGAGCTGGGTTGCGGTAGTCACGGTGGGCGGGCGATGCTGCGGGAAGAGGGCGCCGCGCAGGAGCGTGATGAAGGGGCCGACATCCGGGGCATGCCTGCGGCCGGAAGGCAGTGTGGCGGCGAGGGCATCGAGTCGACCGATGGTGCTGGCGAGCGCGGGATTTGGGGCATCAGTAGACATTGTGCAGGCCAAGCTGTGCTTGGGAGGGCAATGGGTGAGTGGATGAAAATGTGTATCTAGAGGGTATTGACCGCTCGAAGCAGCATGCCAAGCTTGGGCTTTTGGAAGCTGCACTTGGCTGGGCTCGGCTCGGGCCTTAACAACAGGATTTGGCGAATCGCTGCACGGAGCGATGTTAGGCGGGTTTCGTGAGCGCTGGCAAAGGTTGGAATCGTTGATCGGGCGACCGTTTTGGATTGTAATGCAGGCGGAGACGAGCCGTTGCGAAAAATGTCAGGCACCGAGATGACTTGGAAAGCACCTGAAGTGGCGGCATGGATTATTGAACTGGGCGCGTGCTGGTCTGGCAGGATGGAGTTGTCGACGGGGTCAGGCAGCATAAGGAACGCCGGGCCCGATGCGGAATCTTTGGCCTCAGTTGCAAACTTAAGCGTTGTGGTCTTGCGTTCGCATTGGAGGTCGTACACGTGAGCACGCTCTTGCAGGGTGCTACGAACGAGAGTACCGGCGAAGTTGAGTACTTGAAGCCATCTTGATCGCGACGGGCGATTTGATGAAACCAAGGCCAACCTGAGATTGCGGCGACGAAACTTCCGTACTAAACCCGACCGATTTGTAATGCCCGACAGGTGGCAAATGCAAAGGGATTCGGTGTGTCGGGAGAACCGTGGCGATCGACCATACTATTTGTCACCGGGGTGCACGGTGGTGGCAAATCGGCCGTGCGAGCATGGCGATGGGAGCCAACCAATTTGGGGGTGGTGACACGATGGCGAGCGATTTCCGAAGAAGTAGTTAGCGAAGCGGTTTCGCTGAAGGATCAGAACGGATAGAGCCGGAAAAACGGTGATGGGTCGGTAGGCGGATTTACCTTGCGGTGTACGGTGGCCCGACATACGGGAGGCTGAACAACATGAAAAACGCAACGAGTTGGATGGTTGAGTCATGCGGCGGGTGGCGAGTTGTGCTCTTTTCGTGGCTTGCTGTTGCCGCGGCGGCGATGTGCTTGGGTGGCTGCGAGCGGCAACCCGCAGCGCCGGCTACGCCTGCTGGAGGCGGAGCGCAATCTCCAAGCCAGATGCGGCCTCAGATGGAAACATTGCAATTGGTGTTTCCGTATGGTTCGGAAAAGAAAGCCTGGCTGGAGGATGTGACGGGCGCTTTCAACAGAGAATCGCACAAAACGGCGAGCGGCAAGGTGATTGTTGTGAGCCCGATGGCGATGGGGTCTGGCGAGTGCGTGGAGGAGGTGCTGAGCGGGCGGATCCAGGCGCACCTGATTAGTCCGGCATCGAAGGCTTTTATTGAGCTTGGGAACGCGCGCAGCCAGACGGCGACTGGTGGGGCGTTGATTGGCAGCACGCAGGATCTGGTGCTCTCACCGGTTGTGATTGCGATGTGGAAGCCGATGGCTGAAGCGCTGGGATGGGGGGCTAAGCCGGTGGGATGGTCGGACATTTTGGAACTGACGCGCGGACCAAAGGGGTGGGCGAAGTTTAACTATCCGCAGTGGGGCCGGTTCAAGTTCGGGCACACGCACCCGGAATACTCAAACTCAGGGCTGATGGCGATTATTGCCCAGGCGTATGCCGGTGCGGGCAAGGTGAGCGGGCTGACGCTTGGGGATGTGCAGTCCGCGGCGGTGGCCACCGAGATGGAGCAGATTCAGCGTGGCATAGTGCACTACGGAGACTCGACTGGTTTCTTTGGCCGCCGGATGTTTAGTTCTGGGCCAGAGTTTCTGTCGGCGGCGGTGCTGTACGAGAACATGGTCATTGAGTCGTACCAGCAGAACCCGGCGACATCATTTCCGGTGGTGGCGATTTATCCGAAAGAGGGGACGTTTTGGTCGGAGCATCCGACGGGCATTGTTGAGCGTGCGTGGGTGACGGCCGAGCACAAAGATGCGGCCAAGAAGTACATCGAGTATTTGCTCGCGAATTCGCAGCAACGCAAGGCGATGCAGTACGGGTTTAGACCATCTGACATTGCCATTACGCTGGAAGCTCCGATTGATGCGGAGCACGGGGTGAACCCGAAGGAGCCGACGACGACGCTTGCGACACCGTCGGCGGAGGTTATTAATGCGGTGATTGAGCAGTGGCGGGCGAACAAGAAGAAGGCGAACATTGTGTTGGCGGTGGATGTGTCGGGCTCGATGAATAATGACAACAAAATTGGCAACGCCCGCGAGGGCGCCAAGCAGCTCGTGGAATTGCTGGGCGATGATGACACGTTTTCTCTGCTGACGTTTAACGACCAGGCGGCTTGGGCGCTGACTGATGCCAAGATTGGAACATCGCGAGCGGATGCAGCGCGGCGGGCGGGCGGGCTGCTTGCCAATGGGGGAACGGCGCTTTATGACGCAGTGGATGCTGCGTTTTCGCACGTTGAGAACGCGCCGCCAGATGAGAAGATCGTGGCGATTGTGGTGCTCTCGGACGGCGCCGACCGCGACAGCCGAATGGCCCTGAACCAACTGCTGGACCACATCCGCTCCGACCCTGAGAAGCGGAACGTGCGGGTGTTTACTATTGGTTACGGCAAGGATGCGAAGGCGGATGTGCTGCAGAAGATTGCCGATGAGACGAGGGCAAAGTTTTTTAAGGGAACGCCGGAGAACATTCGGCAGGTCTTTAAGGAAATTGCGACCTTCTTCTGAGCGGGCGACGAGACTGTGCATAGGGTGCTTGGGGCGATCGGGACGGTACGAGACCAACTATGAGTGACCAACCGCGTCTGACATTTCTTGGCAAGCTGGCGATGCTTTTGTTTGTGAGCGCCTGCTTTGGCGGAGCGTATTTTCTGTGGAAGACAACTAGTGGATCTGGTGGAGCGGGTGGGGGCGGGGGTGGCACGCCCGGCGGGAACAGCAACAGCACGCCAGCGGGTTCCGGCAACGCAACGGGAGCTGGCACGCCAGGGGCCGGCGGCCAGCAGACGGGTGGTGCGCGAACAGAGGCGGCCGACCGGGTGAAGATTGGCATTGCCTATGGGACGGAAAAGAGAACATGGCTCACCTGGGCCGTTGAGCAGTTTGAACAGACAAAGGAGGGTAAGCAAATTGAGGTGAAGCTGATCCCGCTCGGCTCGATCGAGGCAGCGCATGCGATTGTCAAAGGAGATACGAACATCAACGTGTGGTCTCCGGCCAGCTCGCTGTACCGGTACCAAC
Source organism: Phycisphaerales bacterium (assembly GCA_038231815.1). Taxonomy (GTDB): domain Bacteria; phylum Planctomycetota; class Phycisphaerae; order Phycisphaerales; family UBA1924; genus CAILKP01. Next base: position 79,114 of record JBBRKQ010000001.1, on the reverse strand, counting down.
TCGCTGATGAATGGAAGATGAAGAACTCGACTGAGGTGATCGCAAAGGAGGAGCCGCTGGCGCTCACACCGATGGTATTTGTGTTCTGGGATGAGCGGTACGAGCAGTTTGCTGCCAAGTACAAGGATGCATCGTTCCGCACGATTTCCAAGGCACTTACGGAGCCGGGCGGCTGGGGGGCCATCGCCAAGCGTGAGGATTGGGGGTTGTTCAAGTTCGGGCACACCCATCCAAATCAGTCCAACAGCGGGCTGATGACGCTGGTGCTGCAGGCGCAAGATTATCACAACAAGTCAACCCCGCTGACAGTTGGAGACATTACCGGTGCGGAGTTTCAGACTTGGGCGGCGGGGCTTTGGCGGGGCGCCAGCGGGCTGTCGAACTCAACTGGTAACATGATGCGTGAGATGGTGCAGCGCGGGCCATCAACCTATGACGCGTTGTTTGTCTATGAAAGCACAGCGATTGACTTTTTAAAGAGTGCCGAAGGCCGCTGGGGCAAGCTGCGGGTGGTGTACCCGACACGCAACGTGTGGAACGACAACCCGTATTACGTGCTGAACGTGCCCTGGTCAACCGCGCAGCAGCGGAAGGCCAGTGAGCAGTTTTTGACCTTTCTGTTGTCGGACGCGGTGCAGCGGCAGGCGCTGGTACATGGGTTCCGGCCGGCGAACGTGAGTGTGCCAATCAACGAGCCCAGCAGCCCGTTTACGCTCTATGCGCCGTATGGGCTGAAGATTGACTTGACCACGGTGTGCGACCCGCCGCCACCGGAGGTTATCAGTAACCTGCTGCTAAGCTGGCAGCGGGTGAGGCCAAATTAGGTGGCTAGGCGGCCGAGGCCGAACTTTCACCAACTGACGCACTAAACTTGGGTGATGAATTTGCGCACAATTGTGACTGGTACCTGGACAAGAAACGTGGGTATGGAGCTTGGGTAGCCTTTTAGTGATGCATTGGGTTTCTGTTTTGGTTCGAGTTTGTGGTTGGGGTGAGACCGAAAATGGCCGCCGCGCCCGGCTTCCACGGCGCAAGGAGTTTCCCGCGTGTTCCGACGAATTTCGAATCTATTTAAGGGTTTCATCGGTCTGTTCGTCTCGGGGATGGAACGGGCGAACCCCGAAGCGCTGCTGGAGGTTGAAAAGGAGAATCTGCGCAAGCAGATTGGGCGGTACAACCAGGGTCTGGCCTCGCACGCGGCGATGTGTGAGCGGCTGATATCACAGGTGAAAAAGCTGGCCAGTGATGAGCAGGACCTGCGGGCCAAGACCGCGGCCAACTTGAAGGTGGGCAACAGCGAGGCGGCAGGGCAACTTGCACTGCGGCTGCAAACGGTGCGGCGTGAATTGGCTGAGAATCAGGGGCAGGCGGCCCAGGCGGAGAAAACGTACAAGGATCTGCTGATGGCTCGCGATGTGGCCATCAGCGCTGCCCAAGGCAAGATTCAGGCTCTTGAGCGGGATATTGGTGATGTGAAGGTGAAGAAGGCGATGGCGGAACTGACGGAGATGGCTTCGGGTATGGTGGGCCAAATTGGCGGATCCGGCGACACGCTGGACAGGCTCCACAAGATGGTGACCGATGAGAAGGAGAAAGCCTCCGGACGCGTGCGAGTGGCTCGCGACTCGATGAACATGCAGGAGTTTGAGATGAAGGAGGCTGAGACCAAGGCCTTGGCCGATCAGGCATTGGCAGACTTTGCCGCGGCCGAAGGGCTTTCGATACCGGGCGCCGCGGCGGCCCCGGCGAGCCCGACGATGCGCACGATGGGGCCGGATTCACCGGAGCGGAGCGTGCCGACAACGTAAGCGGCGGGCACGATTACACGCATGTGGAAGTACATGAAAGCCGCGATGTTGGCAAAGCCCCGTATGGGGCCGCTTGGGTACGTTCCGGTGAACGCGCTTGGGGGCATGGCGTTTGGAATACTTGGGATTGTGCAGCCTGCGTTCTGGCTGGTGGGTGCCGGGATAATGACGCTGATTGTGTTTGGGCTGGCCACATCGTCGCGGTTTCGGGCATTGGTTGATGCGCGGGAGTTCTCATCAGGCATCGACCGAACGGTGCGACGAAGGCAGGAGATTGTTGCGTCACTGGATGCGGAGTCACGGCAGCGGCTCGCTGATTTGCAGGTGTGCGCCGCCCGGATCATGGATGTGTACCGGACCAGCGGCGCTGATGTGGTGGTGGCGCAATCCAGCCGCGATGCGCTTGACCGGTTGGAGTGGATCTATCTGAAGCTGCTGGTGGCCAGGCGGTCGCTTCGGTCTGACGAAACAGCGGAAGCGGAGCGGCAGGTGCGGGCGGAGCTGGAACTGATCGAGAAGGAGCTTGCATCGAGCAAGCTCTCAGACTCGATCCGGGCTTCGCGTGCGGCGACGCGTGAGCTGCTGCTGAAGCGATTGGAGAGCGCTGAGTATCGGCGGCAGTCGTTGGCGGAGATAGAGTCTGACCTGCAGCGGATTGAGGCCCAGGTTGACTTGGCGTACGACGATGCCTCGCTGCGGGGTAAGCCTGCTGCGATAGGTGCGAACATTCAGCTTGCTAGCCAGATGCTGGACACTTCGCTGTACGGAGCATCCTCGGCGGACATTGAAGAGCTGGATGGAACGATGGGCGGGCTGGGAGGTGGCTTGCGGCAGAGCCCGGCAACACACATGGGCTCATCACAATCAGGGCCGCCGCCGCTGCGAGAAACTGGGCAGTGATCTTTGGAAAACCACTATGGGAACAATAGGAACACCACCGCCAACGCCAGCAGAGCCGCTCAGTAACCAGCCGATAAAGCCCGCGGCTGATCGGGCAGCCCCCCCACTCCCGGCGAACGCAACGGCGGTTGCGGGGACACAGGCCAAACTGCCGGATTGGGCGACGCGGCTGATCACTTTGTATGAGTCCAACGCTGCATCACAGTTTGTGGTGCACGGCAATGTTTCGGATCGGTGCATCCTGCCGCTGGCACCGGCTGGTGGCGACGTCGTCGCCAATCGCGTGGTTCGGCTGGGCACGCTGACGGAGTTCATACAGCAGGTGCTGCTGACGCGCTTTGAGGTGGTGCTGTCATACGACCTGGCCAACGGCCTGCGAGTAGAGAAGGGCGAAAACGTGATGGCGCAGTGGCCGCTATTGAAGGCGGGGATGAGCCTGCCGCAGGAGCCGACGCTGGCCATTAGCATGATCACGCGGTATCTGCGGTTTTTGGCGAACTTAGCCCAATTGAGCAGGCCGACGCCCCACGTTGGAGTGTTTTTGCGGTCGGCGGGGCTAATCGCCCCGGCTGTGCAGGGAGCTACCGGATATGACCTGGCGGCGCTTGCACTGAACATTCGGGACTGGGGTGCAGACCCGCGGGTGGCTGGCTTGCCGTTTGCATCATTTCTTTTGACTGAAAACGTCAGTGATCTGCATCCGCTGATTACATCGGCACCGGGTGCGGCGAAGATAAAGGTGCCGCTGCCGGACGGTGGCGAGTTGCTGACGGCGCTGAACATCATGGCCCCGCTGTATCCTGAAGCGCTGGGGCAACTTGGCAGCGACATGCCCAAAGCGGCCGGAGCACTGACAGGCTCAACCGTGGGTGCGGTGGAATCTATGCTGCGGACGCGGCAGCACACGCGCTCGCCGATATCGGATGCGGATCTGGTGTCACTGAAAAAAGACATTGTTGAGAATCAGACAGCCGGACTGGTGGAGTTCATAAAGCCGGATCGCTCGCTTGATGACTTGCAAGGGCAGGAGAAGGTGAAAGCCTGGCTGCGGCAGGACATTGAACTGTGGCGCGATGGGGATTTGAAGGCACTGCCGATGGGATATTTGTTCTGCGGGCCGGTGGGCACTGGCAAAACGTACATGGTGGAGTGCCTTGCAGGGTCTGCCGGTGTGCCGGTGGTGAAGATCAAGAATTTTAGAGACAAGTGGGTTGGCTCTACTGAGGGCAACCTTGAGACGATCTTTCGACTCTTGCACGCGCTGGGACGATGCATTGTGTTTATTGATGAGGCAGATCAGGCGCTGGGGCGGCGGCAGGCGGACTCAGGAGACTCGGGCGTGGGCGGACGGATCTACTCGATGTTTGCCGAGGAGATGTCAAACACGCGGAACCGGGGCAAGATTGTGTGGGTTTTGGCATCGAGCAGGCCGGACCTCATTGAGGTGGACCTGAAGCGACCCGGGCGCATTGATGTGAAGATACCGCTGATGCCTACAGCCACGCCGCAGGAGGGCTTTGCGCTGCTGCGGGCGTTGTGCGGCCGTCGCGGGATGGATATTGGCCAGACTTTGCCGGAGGATTTGACGGCGCGGATTCCGCAACTGCTCACACCGGGCGCTGCTGAGACTTTGGCGGTGAAGGTGTACCGAACTGTGCGCACACAAACGACAACGCCGCCAGAAGCCCTTCGTGCGGCACTGCAGGACTATCAGCATCCGGTGCCACCGGACATCATGCGGTTTCAGATTGAGATCGCTGTGCGAGAGGCGAGCGACTTGGACTTTGTGCCGCCGCTGTTTCGGGAGTATGTGCGGGATGGGGAAAAGGGGCCTCCCGGCAACGGCAAGAGCCCATTGAGTGCGTAGAGAAATGGCACGGCCAGAGCTGCTTGGGTTTGGTGGTGAACAACCAGCATCCTGCGGTGTTTGCTACGCTTTGCTATGCTCTACGTTTTTGCCGGACTACCTGGTGCTGGAAAGACGACTCTTGCCAGACACTTGGCACGATCGCGCAGCGCGTGTCATTTGCGAATTGACACGATTGAGCAGGCGCTGCGGGAATCTGGCGGAACGCTGAGCGGGCCCGAGGGCTACGTGATCGCGTATCGGCTGGCTGCGGATAACCTTCGGCTCGGTATTGATGTCATTGCTGATTCGGTCAATCCGCTGGAGGTTACCCGACGGGCATGGCGCGAGGTTGCGCTGGGTGCCGGCGTTGCATTCATTGAAATTGAAGTGATTTGTTCTGACAGCAGTGAACACCGCACTCGGGTTCAGATGCGGCTGGCGGACATTGAAGGGCTACCGCATCTGACTTGGGAAGACATCGGATCACGTGTGTACGAGCCTTGGGAATCCAAGAGGCTGATCATCGACACGGCCAGAAAGAGCCTCGCTGAGACATTCGCTGAGTTTGATGGCATGCTGGCTCCGTAGCGTGAAGGTCGCTTCGGGGCTAGGCGTGATTGGGTGGTGTAGCCGAGTGCTGCGGCTCATTGGTACGGATGAACTGGGCTGTGCCGTTTCGCACCTGATCGGGCAGGACTCTCCAGAATAGTGAAAAACTCAGTCGAAAAATCCTCTTTAAGCCGATCGCTGTGTCGAATTCCAGCGATAGAGCGGAATGTGCGGCGGCGCTGGGATACTGGCCACCGGCCACTACGCGAGAGCGGAGGCAAAACGAGCATGAGCCAAAGGCTTACCGGCGAAAACGCGATGAACGACTGATGCGTAGCAGGTATCGCCACACACGATCTGTCGGTAGGAATTGTGACTTGCGGCGATCACTGGGGTACTGAGGCGGACGCGGATAAACAATCGATGGCGTAGTGCAACGAGTACCGGAGCTTGGCTTAAAAATTCAGCACCGGTCCCGGGGCGGATTACTTTGCTGAAGGGATTTGGTGAATGATAACGCATTTGTCATAGCCGCCGGTTGCCAGCGCGCGCCCGTCTGGGCTCCATGCCACGCTTATCACCGTGCCGACGTGGTCGCGCAATTGCAGTAGTTCGGTGCCGCTGGGGATTTCGAAGATGTGGCAGATTCGATCCTTTGCGCCCACCGCCAGACGCGTCTTGTCCGGGCTTAACGCCAGCGAGAATACTGAAGCGCCAATACTGTCCATCGTTGAAATAACCCGCTTGCTGGCGCGGTCCCATACGGTAACTCCATCTTGGGCGTGGCAATACACGATCCATGAACCGTCGGCGCTCCAGCACAGGCCCGCGCTTGGGTCAACCTTTGCAGGGATCCGTTCCAGCTCCTTGCCGCTTGCGGTATCCCACACTTTCAGCACCCCATCAAGCGCTGTGGTTGCCGCCAACCGTCCGTCGTCGGAAATCGCATAGCCCTCAGTGTGCTTGCCATCAACGTTGATGCGACACAACTCGCGCCCGTCGTCTGCATCAAGCAGTACGGTCGCCTTGGCCTGCACCACTGCGAGAATTCTGCCAGCGGCTCCAGCCAGTATGTTCTCGGCGGCCTCATCACTTCGCCAAGTCCACCGTTGCTCACCAGTCAGGGTTGACTCGGCGACCACGGCCTTGCCGCTTTCGCGAAGCACCGCGACAGAACCTCCGGGTAAACCGCAATTCACCAAGCCGGAAGACCCTCCAGAAAGATGCACCCGCGGCGACGGCGACATCGCAATTGCAGCACACAAGCCCAAACCCGATGCAAAGAGCGTGCCCCCATCACGAGTAAAAAGCAATTGCCTTACACTTTCGCGGCACTGATCGAACCTTCGAGCAAACACAGGCATGCCCGAGTCTGGCTCCCACAGCCGCAACCGGTTTGATTCATCGACGGACACGATTACGGGCTTTGCCACCGTAGAATCGGCGCTGAAGCTTGCCGCCCAAGTTGGCGTTTCGTGGCCCAACAGCACCGGACCGGGTGACCCATCAGCGACGTTCCAGAAACGGACCGTCCGGTCGATGGAGGTGGTCAACAGTCTCGATCCGGATTCATCGAAGCGCACAGAGTGGATCCGCTGTGCGTGCCCTCGCAGTACAGCCCGCACCTTGCCTGCCACGGGATCAATCAACCTCACATCTCGGCCAAACGCCAGCGCCAGCGTCAACCCGTCGGGGCTAAACGAAACCAAACCGTGCTCGTGCTGAGCGGCTCCGGGTATCGCAAGGGTGTGGATGTTCTTCCACGTATGCGTATCAACAATTTCGGCACCGCGATCGCCGCACCAGGCAATTGTGTTGCCGTCCGGGCTGAACTGAGCATCAAAGACCCATACCGCACTTTGGCGTTGAAACAGGATCTCGCCGGTTTCGGTCTTAAAGACGATAACACCCAGCGGCGAGGTCATGCCGCAGACCAGCATCGATCCGTCCGGACTGAGGCCCAGCCCAAGCGGCGAGCCGCCGGGGGGAACTTGAATTGTGCGCACAATCGTGCCTGTCAGCGGATCGGCGATCACAAAGTCGGTATCACGAGCGAATATGACGCGACTTTCATCGCGGCTCCATTCGGTTCGTCCGGCGGCGTGCATGTCGCTGAATTGGCGCACTAGTTTCCGACTGGCAACGTCATAGACATCGGCCATCCACGGGGCAGTTTCATCTTGCCGCCACTGGGAGATGGCCATGCGCCCGCTTGGTGACAAGAAGGTACCGGCGTGCTTCGAAGTGATCTGCCATTCATCGACGCTAGTATCGCTTAGGGCACTCAGCAGCCGCCACTCCCACCCGCGACGCGACTGCGGAATTGCATCAAGCCGCTTTTTCGCCATACCGCCGTTACCATCTCGAAGGTACGAATCAGCGGCGGTGAGGTTGGCCAGCCAGGCTTCACGATCCGCGGCGATACGGGCGGTACGCTCTCTGGCGAGGCCAACACCGATGCCGACGATGCCAGTGAGGATGCCCAGCATCGCTATCAGCGCGAGGGTGGACGCCACCGGCCGCCGGAGCAGCATCAACACCCCACGATGCAGCCAAGATGCCCTTCGGGCGGCGACGGGCTCGCGAGCGAGCACGCGGCGAAGGTCCGCCGCGAAGCTGGAAGCGGACTGGCAACGCTCCGCAGGCCTTTTGCTGAGCGCCTTGAGCACCACGGAGGCGATGTCTTTGGTCAGCATCGGCGCTGCACTGCGGGGGTCCGTCGCGGGGGTTTGGCAGACGGTCCTCACGCAGGCGGCGATCGCGGTCTCATCAACGTGGTAAGGCATCCTGCCCGTCAGTGCTTCGTACAGCACGACGCCGAGTGAGTACACATCCGACCGCGTATCGATCGCCGATCCGCTACCTTCGCACTGTTCCGGGCTCATGTATCGCGGCGAGCCTAGGAGCAAGCCGGGGAGCGTATCGCTGGATGCCGCGACTGACCCCACGCCGATCGCGCGAGCGATGCCAAAGTCGATGATCTTTGGCTCGCTGCGATCGCTGATTAGGATGTTTGCGGGCTTCAGGTCACGGTGGATGATCCCCTGCTGATGCCCGTGGTGCAGCGCATCGCAGATGCTGGCAAAGATGCGGATGACCTCCTGCGGCTGCTGGCCGCGGGACCACTCCAAAATCGTTTGAGCGTTTTCAACGAGCTCCATTGCGATCCACGGCACAGAGTGCAACTCGTTAAATATTCCGGCTGCAAGGGCCTGGTCAGGCCCCGAGAGACTGAGCCTGCGCGTGCCTGCGGCGATGACGTGGGCGATTCCCGGGTGCGTCAGCTTCGCGAGTGTTACCGACTCTTCGATGAATCGCCGGCGGGAGTCGCGCGAGGCCGTCCACGATTGGAGGAGCTTTACGGCGACGCGACGTTTGACAGAAAGCTGCTCGGCCTCGTATACCGAGCCCATTGCGCCTTTGCCGATCGCGCGGAGGAGGCGAAAATCGCCGATGACCTCGCCATGAAGCTGGGCGGCGGGCGTGCTGTCCGATGTTTCTACCGGATGGCGTCCGTCGTCGTCGGCATTGCCGACAAGCCATGTGCCCGCATCCGCCTCCAGCCCAGTCGAACCCGTCTTAAGCGCACGAAGCAGTGAAACCAACTCGTGCTCTAAGGCCGAATCGTCGCCGCAGGCGGAATGAACGAATCCCACTCGCTCCCCCTCGGGCCGTTCGACGGCTTCATCAAAGATCGCTCGAATTCTGTCGGCTCGTGATCGATCCATGGGGCGGCTGCCGGGAAGGCGCTGCATAATAGAGAGGCGACGAAGCGGGCTGGGAGCGGGCATGTTGCGCGGCCGATTTGCCCAGATTCGCAGATTTAATTGCGAGCTTTAGCCAAAATCGCAATTTTCACAAAATTCATGCCCGAGATGTGCCCGGCTTGAGGAAATTTGTCGCCTTCTGCAATGAGCAGCCTGTAGTCGCTCAAAGCGGCGGGGCGGCGAGTTCGAGTGGTAGCTGCTGCGGGGCACCGCAGCACAAGGAGATGTCTCGTGCGCTTATTTTCTGAAGTAAACTTGTTTGCCCGGGCCGCTTGTTCTGCCAGCCTTGCCCTCGCCGCGTGCGCTGGATCAGCGCTCGCTAAGCCCTCTATCACGGCACTGCCTGTCCCCGCCGGCTACCTCGGTACATATGTCAGCGGCATGAGCGATGACGGCTCGGTTGTCGTCGCCATCTCCGCCGAAGGGACAACCTTCACCGGCTCAGGTTACTACAACGGGCTTGAGACGTCGTACATCGTGACCGCCCCGACCCCCGGCGCAGCGAGCATCCTCGCCCTCGGCGGGCTGATCGCCTCGCGCCGTCGGCGTATAGCCCGCTAACCGCCACGCAGCGATGACCGCGTGACCACCGCATGAACTCATCCGCCCGCCATCACACCTGCTCACTCATTGCATTCTGAAAAAGGAGTTTTTTCATGATCCGATATTCCGCTCGCATCTCACCCGCCGTTGTATGTGCAACCCTCGCCGTTCTGGCCGGCGGCGCATCCGTCCACGCGCAGTGGACAGTGACCAACCTCAACCCCGCTGACTCGACGACTTCGATTGCGTTCGGCGCAGGCGGCTCGCAGCAGGTCGGTTCTGCGATTGTCGGGGGTGTGCAGAGCGCAAGCAAGTGGAACGGCACGGCTGCCTCCTGGATCAATTTGAACCCCGCGGGAGCGACTTCTTCATCGTCAGAGGGTGCCGCTGGCTCGCAGCAGGTCGGATCTGCGACCGTCGGAGGGAACCTTGTTGCGAGTCTGTGGACCGGATCGGCCGCATCTTGGGTCAACCTCAACCCGGCAGGATCGCTAAGCTCGATCGCGCGTGATACCAACGGCTCCCAGCAAGTCGGCGTTGCATCCGTGGGCGGCAGAGTTCGTGCCAGCCTCTGGAGCGGAACGGCTGCCTCATCGGTTGACCTGCACCCGAGCAACGCGACGGGCTCGGAGGCCAGGGCCATCAGCGGCTCGCGGCAAGGGGGCGTTGCGACGATCAACGGCGTGGACCGAGCCAGCTTGTGGAGCGGCACGGCCGCTTCGAGAATCGACCTCAACCCTGCGGGGGCGGCTGGATCGGCGGGATCAGCCATTTTCGGCATGGGCGGCTCGCAGCAGGTGGGCTATGTGGGCAGCATCGGCGGCGGTGTGCAGCACGCCAGCCTCTGGACCGGCACGGCCGCTTCGTGGGTTGACCTCAATCCCGCCACCGCGCAGGCCTCATTCGCGTTCGCCACGAACGGATCGTTGCAGGTCGGGTACGCCTATTTCCCGAGTGATTTCACCACTCGCGCAAGCCTGTGGAACGGCACCGCCGCATCATGGGTGGATCTCAGCCTCTTCCTCCCTTCTCAGTACAACGAGTCGGCTGCGACAGGGATCTCAACCGACGGCGTCAACACGTACGTGTCGGGCTACGCCTTCAACTCGATCACGCTCCGCAACGAGGCCCTGCTCTGGACGCAAACCGTCCCCACCCCCGGCGCGGCGTCGTTGCTGGCCGTTGGCGGGTTGGTTGCGACGAGGCGGCGGCGTCGCTGATCGGCAAGCAGCACTGCTCGCATGACCACCACCAGGTTCTTCTCTTTACCCGTCCCCGTGCCCAATCCCCTCACGCCATCCGCAACCAGGAGTTTTTCGATGAATCATTCTTCCGCTCGCATCTCGCGTTCGTTTCGCGCCCCCAGCACCAACCGCACCTCGGCTCTCCGCCCGGCGATCTTGATCGCGGCGACCGCTTGCCTTTGGAGTATGTGCTGGCTCCGCGAGAGCCGAAGACTTTGTCATCACGGTCTCAGGCCCGTATGAAACCTTCACCAACGATGGCTTCGCCTTCGACGGCACCAACACCACCACGCTGGCCCCGCTCTACAACATCCCTCGCCTCACCGGCGGCACGTTTCAGGCCCAGTATCGCTTCAGCTCGGTCACTCCTCCGTCGGGCACATTCGCCTTCTACGACTTTGCCGCTCCATCGGGAATGACCTACGACCTGTTCGACTCCTCGGGAGCGCTGGTCCATCGCGGCACATCGCCCTCGAGCGCCGGCGCGACGGTGCAGAACAACAACCCGAATCCGTCGGGCGTCTTTGATGTCGTCACGCTGTACTGCTTCGTCAACAACGTCAGTGGCTTGATCACACCCGCGCCGCTTTATTCCCCAGCGGGCGAAGTCGGCGCCGTGACGTCATTCCTCGGTTTTTCCGGCCCGGTCTCTCCGGAATCGGACTATCTGCCGGACCTGTCAATCCCCACCGCCGCCGATGCCTTTTTGGCCTTCCCCAGTAAACGCTTCTCCGCGAGCATGTACTTCGGCGATGGCGACTTCTTCGACTTCATCGATCCGTATCAATATATCGAGACTCGGGTGGAATACTCGATCACCAGCGTTTCGATCTCACAGATCCCCACCCCCTCCGCGGCAGCTGTGCTGACACTCGGCGGCCTGGTCGCTTCGCGCCGTCGGCGTGTAGCCCGCTAATCGCCGCGCTGTCTTGACCGCGCGATCACTACATCCACTCATCCGCCCGCCATCACACCTGCTCACTCATTGCATTCTGAAAAAGGAGTTTCTTCATGATCTGCTCTTCCGCTCGCATCGCACGTTCGCTCGCCTCCCCCAGCACCAACCGCACCTCGGCGCTCCGCCCGGCGATCCTCATCGCGGCGGTTGCGGCGATGTCGCTGACCTCCGCAGCCCACGCCCAGTGGACAGTCACCAACCTCAATCCGACCGGCGCAACCTCAGACGCTTATGGCGGGTTCGGCACGCAACAGGTCGGATCTGTTGCGTCCCCCATCACTAACGCAGCGCTGTGGGACCGCACCGCCGCTTCCTTTGTAAACCTAAACCCTGCCGCCGCATCGGCGTCGTTCGCCTACGGCACCTCGGGCGGCCAGCAGGTGGGTGTTGCCTATATCGGTGGTCTCACTCGCGCCAGTCTTTGGAGCGGCACGGCCGCATCGTGGGTGAACCTCAACCCGGCGGGGGCTGGTGATTCCAGTGCTAGGGGCGTCTTCGGCAACCAGCAAGTGGGCCAGGCCTCCTTTGGACCAAACGACTTCCGTGCCGGTCTCTGGAACGGCACCGCGGCCTCATGGGTCAGCCTGCACCCCGCAGGAGCCTCGAGGTCGATCGCAGTATGCACCTCGGGCACGCAGCAGGGCGGCTCGGCAGTTATTGGTGGAAGCAGCCACGCGAGCCTGTGGAGTGGTACCGCCGCCTCGTGGGTGGACCTGCACCCCGCAGCCGCGACCGAGTCGTTTGTTGCTGGGATCTCCGGAATGCAACAGGTCGGGCGAGCCAACATCGGCGGCTCCGTGCACGCAAGTCTGTGGAGCGGCACCGCCGCATCCTGGATCGACTTGCACCCCGCGGGCACCGACTCCTCATGGGCCACCGCGGCCTTCGGCACGCAACAGGTCGGCTTTGCGTCCACAGGGGGTCACAGCCGCGCCGGGATGTGGACCGGTTCAGCCGGATCATGGGTTGACCTCTCGGTCTACGCGCCCAGTTCATTCAGTGACACGCTCGCCAACAGCATCTGGAGCGATGGCACAACGACGTACATCGCTGGCAGCGGCTTCAACACCCTGACCAGTCGCAACGAGGCTCTGCTATGGACGCAGACCGTCCCCACCCCCGGCGCGGCTACGGTCCTCGCACTCGTTGGCCTAGTTGCCGCACGGCGGCGTCAACGCTGATCGCACGAGGCCAGCAACTCACGCCCCAGAAACACAATCCTGTATTGACACCATTGAGGACGGCGCTTTATGAACCCACTGCCAAGTAGCGCAGGGCCGCGATTCAGAAAGCAAGCTTTTTGAACATCCCGCAACAGGAGATATTTTGATGAAACCACTCACGATTATCGTCGGCCTAGCCGCCGCCACGCTTTTGAACTGCGGCTCGCAATCCCTAGCGCAAAGCGTACTTTCTAATGAGTTTACGTACCAGGGCCGGCTCGATACTGGTGGCTCGCCTCTGACGGGTACGATCGATGTTCAGTTTTCACTCTGGGACTCGATCGAAGCTGGCACGCAAATTGGTTCTACGGTCACACAATTTGGCGTGGCCGTCGGTAACGGTCTGTTCACAGCTACGCCTAACTTTGGCGCAGACGACTTCAAAGGCCAAGCCCGCTGGGTGCAAATCGCGGTCCGGACCCCCTCTGGCGGCGGTTCTGGCATCGGTGTGTACACGGTTCTCACGCCACGCCAAGCGTTGACAGTAACGCCTTACGCGCTTTATGCCAAAAATAACTGGGCTCTGAGCGGCAATACTGGAACGAACCCCGCGACCGACTTCATCGGTACGAGTGACCCTGCACCGCTCGTGCTCAAAGTCAATAGCCGCCGTGCCATGCAGTATTTCTACGCAGAGAATCCGACCGCTGGCTTTCTGTATCGCAGCATGAACGTGTTGGGCGGTAGTGAGATCAACAGCATTGGGGCCGGGGTCGTAGGTGCGACAATCGCCGGGGGTGGCAAGGATTTATTCTCCGGGACCGACTCTCCCAACCGTGTCACTGCCGATTTCGGTACGGTCGGAGGCGGAGCCCAAAACACCGCAAGTGGCGTCGCATCCACGGTCGCCGGTGGTGGGGTCAACACTGCGAGCGGAGCAAATGCTGCTGTGGTCGGCGGAGGAGGCAACAATTCGACCGGCGACTATGCGTTCGTGGCAGGAGGGAACATCAACCATGCAAGTGGCGACTACGGAGCAGTTGGAGGTGGCTTTTCCAACACCGCGGGATACGCCTCGACCGTTGCCGGTGGAAACACCAATCTGGCCAGCAGCGTCTCTTTCGTTGGGGGCGGCTCTACAAACGCTGCCACCGGTTCACTTGCCGTCGTCGCGGGCGGGTACACCAACACCGCAACAAATAGTTACGCGGCCGTCGGTGGCGGCAATCGCAACAACGCAACGGCCGAATCGGCCACGGTCGGGGGCGGTTATTTCAATAACGCGATCGGAACATACGCGACTATCGCGGGCGGATACGCAAACACCGCCGCCGGCTTTGCGTCCTTCGCCGGCGGTTACAACGCCAGAGCCAACCACAACGGCTCGTTCGTGTGGAATGATGTATCGACGGGTCTCCTGTTCGCATCCACCGGCGCTAATCAGTTCTGCATCAATGCCGTGGGCGGGGTCAAACTCAACGGCGGCGGGTCCTCGGGCACTTACTTGGAACTGGGCTTCGGCCTCACAAAAGAACCCAGCGCGGGCAAGATCGGGTACGAGCTCTTCACCGTGGGCACGCTCGACATCGTCGGTGCAGGGAGCGGCGGTAGTAACCGTAAAATTAAGCTGTGGGCTGAGGGCGGCGTCACTGCGACAGGTGCTTACACCAATATCTCTGATGCTCGCTTCAAGCAGAACATAGAACTTCTGCCCAACCCGGTGCAAACCATTCTCGGTTTACGGGGTGTCACGTTCAACTGGAAGCCCACTGCCGGAATGAGTTTCAGCGAGAGAAACCAGCTCGGCTTCATTGCCCAGGAAGTCGAAACGGTTCTGCCCGACTTGGTATACACAGATGAGAAGGGCTTCAAGTCGGTCAACTACACCGGTCTTATCCCCGTCGTTGTGGAAGCTATTAAAGTCCAGCAGAAGCAGATCATGGAGCTCAAGACCGAAGCCGCACTTCGCGAAGCCGAAAATGCCGACCTCAAGACTCGGCTGGAACGACTGGAACAGCGGCTCAACAACAATCTCAATCATTCGCACGAGTAACCGAAATGACTCGAGCCGGGCTGTTGGCCCGTGGCGGGCTGATCGTCACTCGCCGTCGCCGACTCCGCGGAGCGACGAATCACCCAGTTCACTCCGAGCCCGCCCGGCCATCGCCGTCCGGGTTCATTTCCCTCGCCAGCCACGCCTTGGCAAACGTCCAATGCCTTCGCACCGTTCGATCGTTGATGCCCAGCACCTCGGCGATGGTCTTCTCCGGCAGCCCCGCGAAGAAGCGCAGCTCCACCACACGGGCCGCATCCTCATGCTCGATGGCCAGGCGTGTCAGGGCCGCATCAAGAGCGATCGGGTCCAGCGGCGGGGATTCTTGCACATTCGGCACTTCGTGCAGTGCATCGCCGCCCTCGATCATTAGGCTGCCGCCACGTTTGGTTCGCCCGCGGGATCGAGCGTGATCCACAAGTATCCGCCGCATTGCCTGTGCCGCCAGCCCAAAGAACATGCCGCGATCGTGGGACGGCCCAAGTTCGCCGGTTGCGGCCTCTGCGGTGCTTTGGCCTTTGGAGAGCTTGACATAGACCTCGCTCACCAAGGCCGTTGCGCTGAGGGTGTGGCTGGCACGCTCACGCCCAAGCTGCGACTGTGCCAAAGCGCGAAGCTCGGTGTACAGCAGCGCAAACCATCTCGCATGATCTGCCGGGACGCCGGGCGACTGTTCACGAGCTGAAGCATCGCCTCTTTGGTCTTCCGATGAACACATGCGGCAACGGTAGAGGCTCAGATGCACGCTCGCCCCGGCTGCTCGTGGTCCCGCACCCGCTCTTCTGATATACCCGGCGACCATCAGCCCATTTCAGATGGTGCGTGAACTTGGCCGCGGCGGCATGGGAGTGGTGTACCTTGCTACAGGTATCGAACTGGACCAGCAGGTGGCGAATGTCGCTGTGCCTGCGGAACTGGCGGAGGACCCCGACCGGCTTGCTCGTTTCCAGCGTGAGGCCAAGGTGTTGGGGCTGCTGAATCACCCAAACGTGGGCGGCATTTGCGGGCTCGAGCAAGCCGATGGCCACCAGTATCTGGGGCCGAAACAGGGTGAAGGCGAGACGTTGGCAGATCGTTTCGGGCAAGGGGCGATTGCGGTGGTCGGGCTTTGGTGCTGGACAAACAGATCGCCGGGGCACTTGAGGCGGCACATGAGAGGAGCGTCGTGCCTTGTGATTTGAAACCCGGCAACGTACTGCTGACCGCTGATGGGAATGTGCAGGTTTTGGACTTTGGGCCGGCGCGGCCGGCCGAGGGGGTGCCGTCGTCGGCAACTGCATATACAACCGCGGATTCGCCTATGCTGGTTTCACCGGCGCGGCACTCCCCCTAAGATTCCCGGCGGGAATATGGGGGTGGCGGGAACATGGGGATGGCGGGAACATGGGGGTGGCGGGACCATGGCGGCGGCAGGATAAATGAGCCCCAGCAGGCCCGCGGCAAAGCCGTGCCGATGCGATTGGCGAGACGCTGCCAAGGACGGTGGGCTGTGGCCCGCTGCCCCGGCCACACCGCATCGCCTGCGGGGCTTGATTGCGAGCTGCCTCGGCAATGAACGCAAGAACCGGTTTCCCTCGTAGAACGCTGCGCAACTGGAACTTGAACCAGTGAGCAGCAGACGATAACGGCGGTCGGGGTGGGTCCCCGGTTCCGCTTAACAGCATGTTTCGGCCAGCCATAGGCCTGTCGCCATCAGCCACCAACGTCGGAAACCAATAGAGCATCGTCGGCCGCCGGAGCGACTTCCGGTGGTAGTCGGGAAGCCAGAAGGTGCTGCGAGCACTTGAGCTCCGGAGTTAGATCACGGCCGCTGATCTTGCCGACCCGCAGGACGTGTCACGCGACCATTTAAAGTCCGTCGGCTACAACTTTAACTCAAATCCGCCCACATTCTTGCCGCCCTTGTCATCTTCAATCTCGACATACAACTTACTACCGGCGGGCAGTGGGCTTGGGATCTCAACATGGGTGTGCCAGCGGTTGGGATTCTTCGCATCTTCGATCTCGGCCTTGGCCTTGGCGCTGCCCTTGGCATCCTGCGTGCCGATCCAGAAACGAACAGCGATAGTCTTGAGCGCTGAGCCAGCTGCGGGTGTGATCGAGACATCGATCGGAGCATCTTTGCCCGCAACGATATCGCCTTGATCACGCGTGGCCTTGGCGGAAAACGTTCCGATGACCTGCTCGCCCAAGTCGATGACAGGGCCGCCATGACCGGGGGCCAAAGGGGTGCTGCCAGCGTGGTCATGGTCGTGGTCATGGCCATGGTCATCGGCTTTCTTACCCGAAGCACCTGTGCTGCCGGGGCTGCTGGTGGCGGGCTTTTTGTCCTCGCAGCCGGTGAGCGTGCTCACCGCGGCAAGCGGGGCGAGGATGAGGATGAAACTCAGCAATACATTCTTGCACATAAAAACTCCTTTGATCAAACACGGATACGAGATCGGATGGAAGACCGTTCCATCGTGGGCGATTTATTACGATGGGCGGCGGGTAAATACCCGGGCAACACGCGCAAAGACAGATTTCTGCGAGGCATCATCTCCGGGTAACGCGGAGCCAGCGCGATGGATGAGCGCGTAGCCCGCCGGAACCACGAATAAATTGAGAAACGTAGAAGTGAGCAGGCCGCCCAGAACAACAACCGCCAGCGGCGCTAGTAACTCGCTGCCCGGCTTGCCGGAGGCCAGCGCCAGCGGGAGAAGGCCGAGCGCTGCCGACAAGGCGGTCATTAGGATCGGCACCAGCCGCTCCATGGAACCCTGCACGATGGCCTCGGCAACGGGTCTGCCATCGACCTCGATAAGGTGGCGGTAGTGATTCACCAGCAAGATGCCGTTTCGCACGGCGATGCCAAACAGTGTGATGAAGCCGACCAGACTCGCGATGGACAGCACGGGGGCAACATACATGGATGAGCCGAGGCCCAAGAGCGCGAGGGTGTTCTTCACCAGCCCCGCGTGAAGCAGCGAATCGCTGATGAAGATCGCAGCGATTCCGCCGATGGTCGCCAGCGGGAGATTGATCATCACCAGCACGGCGACCTTTAGTGACCCGGTCGAAAGCTGCAACAGCATGAGCATGACAATGGCGATTCCGGCCCCGGCAATCAGCAAAGTTCGACTGGCAGATTGCTGGGCCTGAAACTGGCCACCGAACTCCACGATGTACCCTTCGCGCTGGACGATGGGCTCGATCCGGGCCTTGATTTGCTTCACCAAGTCGCCCAGGTTAAACCCATCGGCAACGTTGCACGAGATCACGGCCTTGCGCTGGGCATTTTCGCGAGCGATGATGTTGGGGGTCTTTTCCGGGCCGATGTCGGCCACATCGCGCAGCCGCACCGTCGGGCCGGGCTTGCCATCCTCAGCTGTGCCGCGGAGCATCAGGTCCTGCACCTGCTCGATGCGCTCGCGCTGTGATGCATCGAGCCGGACCACCATGGCGTAGCGGCGAAGGCCCTGGTTTACCTCGGCCACCTCTTGGCCGTACAGCGCAACTTGCACCTGCTCGGCGGCATCGGCGGGCGTTAGGCCTGCCGCGGCGAGTTCCTGATGGCGGTACCGAATTGGAATGCTGGTGATGAGCACCTCGCGATTGGCGGTTACATCGCGGGTGCCCGGCATCGCCTTAAGTTCACCTTCAATTTCCTTGGCAAGCCTGCGGAGCGTGCGCAAATCCTCACCGTACACGTTGATGGCAACCGCCGCGGGCGTGCCCGAAAGAATGTGCGACAGGCGATGCTCGATCGGTTGGCCGATCTGCACGGTCACGCCGGGCACGCCACCGGCAATCGCAGCAATTCCGGCCCGCACGGCGGCGTAGTTGGCCTCGGGTTGCAGCATGATGTCCAGCTCGCTGTTGCTCACCGGCTCAGCATGCTCATCGCGCTCGGCCCTGCCGGTCCGGCGTGTCACGCTCAGGACGCCATCAAGGGCAATCAGCCGCTGCTCTATACCCAGTGCGGAGCGGTTGCTCTCGGCCAGTGAAGTGCCCGGCGGTGAAGAGACAAACACGGTGAACGACCCTTCACGAAACTCAGGCAAGAACGAAGTGCCGAACGTGCGGGCCAGCAGCAGCGACAGGCCCGTGGCCAAGAGCGCAGCAGCGATGATGAGCCCACGGTGGCTTAGCGACCAGCGCAGCGCGGGCTCGTAGCGCCGCTTGAGCCAACGGACCAAAAAACCATCGGTCTGGGCGTGACCGACTGTTCCCAAAACCGCGGCCGCAGGGCTAGCCTTGCCGGTGGCCGGACCAGCCTTAGCGGGCTTGGGCCTCAGCAGCAGCTTGCACATCGCTGGCGTTACCGTGAGCGCAACCACCAGCGAGGCCATGATCGAGACGATATAGGTAGCGGCCAAGGGCTTGAAGAATCGGCCTTCAAGGCCATCAAGAAACATCAGCGGGAGAAAGACAATACATATCAGGATGGTCGCATACACGACCGATGAGCGAATCTCGTTGCTGGCCGAATAGATCACCTCCACAAAGCCCCGGCGACTGGCCTCGGGCAGCAGCGCGTTTTCCTCCAGCCGCCGGTGCACATTCTCAACATCGATGATCGCATCATCGACCAGTTCGCCGATGGCAACCGCCAGCCCACCCAGCGTCATCACGTTGAGCGTCATGCCCAGCCCATCAAGCGTTAGCAGGGCGGCCGCCAATGACAGCGGCAGAGCGGTGAGCGTGATGATCGTTGTGCGCACATTCAGCAGGAACAGGATAAGAATCACCGCGACAATCACCGTCGCTTCCACCAGCACGCGAAAGACATTGTCTACCGAGCGCTGAATGAAGTGGCTCTGGCGAAACACATTTTTGTTGATGACCACGCCCGTGGGCACGGTCTTTTCAATCTGAACTAACGCGTTGTCGATGGCCTCGGTCAGTGCCAGCGTATTGGTGCCCGGCGACTTTTGAATCGTCAGCACCACGGCGGGCACGCCCTGGTTGGCCGCGGTGCCCCGCTTGGGTGCGCTGCCAAGCACAACCTCGGCCACCTCACCGATGGTGATGGGCAGGCCGTTTTTCATGACGACCATGGTCGAGGCGATGTCGCGGGTGCTGGTCACCCGGGCTGCCTGGCGCATCGGTAGCTCGCTGCGGTCCACATCTGACAGGTACCCCGCGCTGGCGGTGCTGTGGGCCTTGCGGGCGGCCTCGACAACATCATGAATCGTCAGGCCATAGAGCGCGAGGCGGTCCTGCTTGATGTTGATCTGATACTCAGGCAGCTCGCCACCGATGGCCGAGACCTGCGAGATACCGGGAATCGCCAGCAGCTTGTTGCGCAGATCAAATTCTGCGTAAGCTCGCAGGTCAAGATCGCTGACGGTCTTGTCGGGCGAAGAAACCGCCAGCAGCATGATCTCACCGGTGATGCTGGAGATGGGCGTCATCACCGGCTCAATACCCGGCGGGAGCGATGCCTTCGCGCCGGCGATCCGCTCGCCCACCAGTTGCCGAGCCCGGTAGATATCGGTACCCCAATCAAACTCCACCCACAGCAGCGAGAGTGAGATCGCCGAGGCCGAGCGCACCCGCCGCACCCCCGGCAGCCCATTGACCGACGATTCCAGCGGGAAGGTGATGTACTGCTCAACCTCATCGGCCGCGAGGCCGCCGGCCTCGGTGAGGATGACGATGGTGGGCGCATTGAGCTCGGGGAAGACATCCACCGGCATTCTGGGCAACCGAGCGATGGTGTAGACAACCATTGCGGCGGCGATGAGCACCACCAGCGTGGAATGTTTGAGCGAGAAGGAGATCAGGTGCTTGAGCATGAGGCGCTTATCCAATCAAGGCGAGGCGAACGCCCCGGGATGGCCGGGCGGGGAGGAGAGTTGCGGACGAACACGAATGGAAGTAACCAACGGGGACATGAACACGAACCGCGTGGATAGCAGCATGCCTTCGGCCCCAGCGGGGTCGCGGGCTGTAGCAACGGGTGGAGCCCGAGCTTTGCGGGGGCAACTCTTGGAAAGAGTCGACCTTAAACTCTTCTGCTCCGGGGGGGCGAAGGAGGGAACCATAATCGGAAGGACACACTGGCGAGCGACGGCTGCCGGGGCGACTCTGATCGTTCGGCGATACCATTGCTTTATGCCCGTCTACCGCATCACGCCCGAACGCATTGAACCCCTGACCGAAACCTCCTTCCCGCAGCGCGGGATCAAGGAGCGTGCCGACTTGCAGCGCTTGCTGCGGGCCAACATCGGCGTCGTGGCGCCCGATGTGCTCATCATCGCCGAGGAGTTCGCCGAGTGGGACGACTCCAAGCGGCGCATCGACCTTCTGGGTGTGGACGACAAGGGCAATCTGGTTGTGCTCGAACTCAAGCGTGACGATGACGGCGGCCACATGGAGTTGCAAGCAATCCGCTACGCCGCGATGGTCAGCGGGATGACCTTTGCAAGGGCCGTAGAGGTTTTTCAAACATACCTCAATAAAGACAAAGGCGGCCAAGATGCCCGCGCGCTGCTGCTGGAGTTCCTCGGCTTGCAAGAGCCGCGGGAGGACGACTTCGCGCGCGATGTCCGCATCATGCTGGTCGCGGCGGACTTTTCGAAGGAACTCACCACGGCGGTGCTGTGGCTCAACGAGCGAGACCTGGACATCCGCTGCGTACGCCTGAAGCCCTACGCCAACGGCGAGCAGACAATCATCGACGCCCAGCAGGTCGTACCGCTGCCGGAGGCCGAGGAGTACATGATCCGCGTGCGCGAGAAGGCGGGCACGGTGCGAGAGGCCGGGCGAGAGAGCGGAGCCGACACAGGCTATTGGTTCATGAATACCGGCGACAGTGGCAACGGCCAGCGCGCATGGGAAGATTGTGTCAGGTACGGATTCATGACCGCTGGCGGCGGCCAGAAGTGGATCGATGATGCGAAGAAGCTCAAGGTCGGTGATAAGGTCTTCGCGTATCTCAGCGGATACGGCTATGTGGGCTTGGGTACCGTCACCGCCGAGGCTTTGCCGTTCAACGACTTTGTGCCCGCGGGCCAGTCCAAGCCGCTTCCCGCACTGTCGCTGAGTGCCAGGCCACAGCGGGAGCGGATGGCTGATCCGAAATGCTGGGACCTGTGCGCGGCCGTCAAGTGGGTCAAAACGCTGGACCGCCAGCACGGTGTGCTGATGAGTCGCGCTCGCAACGGAACGATCAACCGCATCAGGCAGGCGGACTTGGTCGCCGAACTGCTGAGGACGTTTGATCCGGGAAACGCTACCACATAAAGACGCCAACTCGTCCGCCTCGCCGGGGCGGGATTCATTGACCGATCCGCATCCACGGGTTGCGCCGGCGAGGCGCCGACTCCACCCGTGGCTACAACCCATCGCCCCGTTGGGGCGAAGAGCACGGGGGCCTTGCGCTACCCGTGGCGTCGGGTTGCAGATCCTTGCACCTTCGGGGAGACGGCCTTTACCGGGATTATCGTTGTTTCGATCAGAGCCGCACAACATCAATGATCCTCCTCATGAAACGTACCATCAGGATGGAAGTGTCCGCCCCTGGTGATGTTGCCGCTGGTGGCGACCATGAGTTGGTACACGCCATCGAGCACGATCTCGTTGCCCTCGGCCACGCCGCTCTTGATGACGATCCAGCGGCCATCATCCAGGCCCAAGTCGGCCTCCATGCGAATGGCCTTGTTGGGATCAGCCGGGTCGCGACGGAAGATGATTGCGGCGGTGCCATCGCGGGCGATGCACCGCAGCGGAATGGCCAGCTCATCACCACTACCTGCTTGCCCGCCGCTGGTAGTGCTGCTTGTAGTTACCTCCAGAAACGCCGCGGCGCCGGCCCTGGCCCAAGCGGGCTGCGTGGTGCCGGGCTTGGGTGCCACGATCAGATCAAGCGTCCGGCGGTCAGCATCGGCCGTTGGTGCGAGCGTGAGTGTGCCTGTGAGCGTTACGGGAGCATCAACTGTGCCCGGCGATGCAGCGGCAGCAGTGCCGGCTTGTGTGGCTTGTGCAGCGATAATGGTCGCCGCTTGCCCATCAGCCAATCGCGGCAAGTCGCTTTGCAGACCCACCGCCCGGAAGCGCACCTGATCGGGCTGCACGGTTATGAGCACCTGCCCGTGCTGGTCAATCACGCCGCCTGAGGCGATGTTGACACTCTCAACTACTCCGGACTTGATCGCGCGGACCTCAATACTGTTGATCGTGCGCCAGCGCGGCTTGCCTGAGGCCTCAGCTGAAGTTGCCTGAAGTTCCACCACGCTGACCCCGGCCAGCGATGCCGCGGCTTCGTACAAAAACGCCAGCCGCGAGCGGGCCGCATCAATCTGGGCGGCCGTCTCGGTCCTGCGGGCCAGCAGCTCGGCCTCTTTTTCTAAAGTCTCGGCCAGGTCGGAGCGGGCCGTTGCCATCGCGGCCTTGGCCAGGGTGACCTCTTCACCACGAGCGCCGCCGGCGGCTTGCAATTGCTCAAGTGTGGCCACACGGGCGGACCACAGTTCCACGGCCTTGCCAATCTCGGCGTGGTGGTTCTCGTGGGCTGCCAGCAGCGGTTCGATGCTGTCCACCCCCGCTTGCGCGAGCTTGACGGAGGCCTCCGCATCGGCGAGCTCCTTCTGCATCTCGCGCCAGCGTGGCGCATCAAGCCGGTACAGCGGCGTGCCCGCATCCACTGTCTGGTACTGCTGCACGAGCAGCTCAACCGTGCCCGCCGCGGCGGCCCGGTACTCACGCTTGGCCGTCGGCAGCAGCTCAAATCGCCCGGGGACACGCAATGTTCTGGCGACGTTGCGGCTCTGAACCTTGGCAAAGGTAATGCCCAGGTTCTGCCGCACCGAGGCGTTGATGTCGACCCGGTTGCTCGGAACCGGGGCAGCCATTTCTTTGCCCGCCGCCGCGGATGATTCAGTTTTCTTCTCGCAGCCAAGCATTGACAGTGCCACAACAAGCGGCAAGGTCATGCCTGCAAGAGCGAATCGGGGAGAGAGTGTCTTCATAGTCGGCATCCTTTTAGCGGGCGGTCTCGGCGGTTGCTGCATCCTGAGTTGGCTTGGGCGCAGGTGCAGCCGGGGTAGTCGCGGCGGGCGCGACGGGTAGAGATAACGGGTGGGGTGGGAACGCTGGCCCGATGAGTTCCTCGATGCGAATCGCTCCGATGGACTCGGCAGCGCGGGCTTCAACAAGCCGCAGCTTGGCCGCGTGCTGGGTCTTGAGAGATTCAAGCAGCAGCAGCGGATCAATCCGGCCGAGCGCTGCAATCCGGCGAACATCCGCCCCCTGTTCATCGGCCAGCGGCACAACGCTTGACTCGATGAAGCTCCGCTGCGATTTTCCGGCCTCGAAGCGGGCCAGTGCGATGGCAAGCCTCGAGCCAAGGTGCTGGTAGGTGGCATCAAACCTAGCGCGGACAACCTCGCGCTCGGCCGTGGCCTCGGCGATGGCCTGCTGATTGCGGTTCCACAGCGGCAGCGGCAGTGAAATGCCAAGCAGCACGCGCGTGTCTCCCTGATCGCTGCCGCCCCCGGGGCCGATGGTCAGGTCCGGGTACTGCTTGCGAACCTCCGTGCGAAGTGTCTGCTCGGCAACCTCATACTCAGCGCGAATGGTGGCCATCTCAACATTGCTTGACTCCATCCGCTCACGCAGGCTGCCCTCAGTCATCGAGCGGGCGGCGAACATCACGCTGGGAACCAGCGCGATGCGGTTCTCTGGTGCAAGCCCGAGCATCGCCCGCACCTGCAGTTCAAACTCCTGCTCTCGAGCAACCGCGGCGATCATGTCAGCTTCGCGCCCGGCAAGTTCGACTCGGAACAGCCGCGCATCAACCCGGGTCATTGACCCTGCCTCCTGCTGCCGATCAGCGAGCGATACAACCTCGCGCAGATTGGCAATCAGATCGGCCGTGATTTCTCGGCGAACCCTTGCCACGGACCACTCGATCCACAGTTCCCGCAGCGCGGCCCGTGTGGCCCACTCCTGTGCCGCGAGGCGGTTTAAACGTGCGGCCAGCCTTGCCCCGGACCGAGCCTTCTCTGCCTCAAGCCGGCCAGAGATTGGAATCGTGATTCCAACCGTCGATCCAATGACCCAGGCGTTCGCCCCGCCGGCGCCCGAGACAATTCGCTCCAGGTCAACGCCAAGCACCGGGTCTTGCCAGAGACCCGCATAGTTGGCGCTGGCCCGCGCGACGTTGGCTTCCAGCCGCGCCACCCGCAGTTCAGCGTTAAACACGAGCGCGACGGCTTCCGCCTCGGAAAGTGTCAACCCGTCCGATGGATCAAACGCTGGCCTGCCGCCTGCCTCAAGCGTGCTGAGATTGGCCGCGAACTCCCGGACGGTTTGATCACCGGCGCTGCGCGACAGCCACGCGGCCCGGGTCGCATCTAGATCCAGCGGCATGGGCTCGTACGACTGGCAGCCCGGCAGAGCGCAGAGCACGGCGGCGAGCGCACAGCCCGAAATGCCAAAGGTGCTGCTGCACGAAGCGGTGCCCGGAAACACGCCGCCGCCCGGCGGTGGGATGGGTGGTGTACTGTTCAACATAGGTCCTGCTGCTGTTTGGCTCCGCAACGGTCAGGTGCAGGGAGCGCGAGGCGGAGGTGGCCGAAGTAAAGCGGGGGCGTATCTCGATACGGGCATCACCGAAGCGCACAAAGCGGGGTCTCACCGATGGGGCGTATCGCGATGGAGCACGAATGATGTGGCAATTGACTAAATGAGCAAGGCTTGGCTGGTTCGCACCAACCGCTCGCACGCAAACAGCGCGCAGAGATGCCAAGCACCGACCCGCTCACGCCCTCCGGGCGACCCGGTGTCCTCGGACACTTCAGGCTGTTTCCAAACCACCGCCAGCACAAACTGCACAAACCGCACTGCGCTGAGGGTGGCAAGAACATCAACCCCACGAACAACCATTTGCTCATGGTCTGGGATGCGAAACGACAGCCCCTCAGATTCATTGAGCATTTCGGGGCCATCGCCCTCAGTGGTGCACAATGCGGGGTCACCAACGGGCGATTGCATCCGGTGCGCTGCACGGTGCTCGGCCGCGGAAATGCACCGCACCTCCCCGCCGAAGGCATGGAAATGACTCTCCAATTCGTCGTGGTGATGAGTGAGAAATGCGGTTCCGCCGAACGCGCTGAGCACCATAAGCGGGATGAGCAGCAATGCTATAGCAAAGCGCATCGCACACGAACGCGCGCCACGCGGAAGCAACCAGCTCGGCTTTCCCTTGGTGTAGCGAACCATCTGATCTGATCGTAGCAGGCCTCAAAGCGGCATCTGCTGACATGGCAAACCGGGCGTTGAGTGCACGACGATTCAAAGCCGCACGAGATCCTGCCCTAAATAACACGCGTTTCGTGTACAAAGCCCCTCAATTACGCCAGCCAAATGGTATTACCCTATGTTGTTGCCACTCGAAAGAGCGTTTCGAAGTACTCGTCGAAGGGTTTGATTCCGTAAAAGTCGGAGTGACAGAACACTGACAAAATTCTATTGTCAGGCGTGAGAGTTTAGGAGCCCGGTACTCGGCGTTTACTGGCCGCCGGAATCACGAAAGTGTCGAGGAATGCCAGTCTACAAGACCGATCTCGGCATTGGAAAAGCTCGTGATTTATCGGCCTCACCCGCCCTGATTTACGACTTTAACGGCCTGCGCACGATTCACGGACACATCCACGCAGCCAGCGGTGAGCCAAATCAGCTTCCAGTCGAGGGTGCCACAGCAATGAGACCCGTACTTCCGGAATAGGAACGGGGAGCGGAAAGCTGTACATTCCTCCACGCAGAATCCCGGTGTGGTGCTCGGGAACACTCGCGATCAGGTCGGAGGCACGAGCGAGAGCCAGCGCTGTCGAGAAGCTACTGACGATGGTCACCAACTGTCGCTTGACCTTAAGCGGCGCCAGGGCGACATCGATCGGCCCCTTGTCTGCACCGTCACGAGAGATGCCGATATGCCTGCCCGCCAGGTAGCGGGAACGGGTCATCTCGCCCTTGCTGAGCGGATGGCCCCTCCGTACTACGCCGATGAAACGGTCTTGGAACAATATTTGCGTTCGCAGTTCAGAGCCAGTCGTCTTCACGACGACACCGGTCTCAAGATCAACCGTTCCATCACGCAGCGGAGTGCTGTCTCTGTCCGGCCTTTGCATAAAGCGGAGGAGCACACCCGGCGCGGCCTTTAAAACCTGAGCAAGAAGGTCCGGCCCAAAGTTCTCCACGAAACCCTCGCCGGTTCGTAGCGTGAAGGTCCGGACGAGCCGCTTTAGATCAAGACTCTCTGCAGGACGTAGAACCTCGCGCCCATCTTGTACGAGTTGATCGACCCGCTCCCGAATTTCGATCGCCCGGGGACTGGGAACAAGGCCTCTTCCGGCCCTGACTAGGAGTGGGTCGCCCGTTGCGTCTCGCAGTCGCGAAAGCGCACGGCTCATCGCCGAAGGGCTAAGACTCAACCTCTTGGCGGCTCGCGCAACGCTGCCCTCGGCAAGGAGGACATCAAGGATGACTAGCAGGTTGAAATCAGGCTTGGGCATCTCTCCAAGGTATGCACCGCTCGATCGTGACATGGCGTCAAACACACTAATAGAGTGCGACTGGTGCATTTGTCGCCCTATTGCCCAACGGCTATGTTCTGGTCAGCGCCGCTTATGGAGCGCACAAAATGGAGCCGAACATGGAATCGATCACCGCAATACGAACCGAGCCAGCGATTCAAGGCACGCAGATGTCCGCGCCCGTTCGTTGTTTGCTGGCAAGCCTCTCCCTGTCGATGTTGATGTCCTCGCTTGCCACCAGCATCGCGAATGCTGGATTACCTACTTTGGCGCGAGCATTTGCCGCCACGTTCCAAGACGTGCAATGGATCGTCTTAGCGTATCTCCTTGCCATTACGGCTCTGATCGTCAGCATCGGGCGGCTTGGCGACATCGTCGGGCGCCGCCGGTTGCTCCTGCTCGGGATTTCCCTGTTCACAATCGCCTCTGCATTCTGCGGCATCGCGCCCACACTTTGGTTCCTCGTTGCGGCTCGAGCGGGACAAGGCATCGGAGCGGCGACAATGATGACACTCACCGTGGCTTTCATCGGCGAGACGGTCCCGAAGTCGAGGACGGCCAGCGCTATGGGGCTGCTCGGAACGATGTCCGCCATCGGCACCACTCTGGGGCCATCGCTCGGTGGCATCCTGATCGCCGGATTCGGCTGGCGGATGATTTTTCTCGTAAACGTACCGATCGGCATGCTCAACTTAATTCTCGCCGCTCGCTACCTGCCTCCTGACCGCCCGGGCCGAAAGCCTGAGTGGGCACAATTC
This sequence comes from Phycisphaerales bacterium, assembly GCA_038231815.1. Classification (GTDB taxonomy): domain Bacteria; phylum Planctomycetota; class Phycisphaerae; order Phycisphaerales; family UBA1924; genus CAILKP01. Next base: position 51,001 of record JBBRKQ010000001.1, on the reverse strand, counting down.
GATGGAGGTGGTACATTGCTGCTTGCTCTTACGCTCACGTCGTACGCGCTGGCCATGACGCTTGGACGCGGCAGCTTCGGTCCGCTGAACATTGCTTTGCTGTTGGCGGCAGTTGTCGGAGTCGGCCTGTTCTTACTCGTGGAAGCAAGAACTCGATCACCACTGATCCGATTCGATATGTTCCGCGATCCGATTCTGATCGTGGGCCTCACCATGAACATGCTCGTCTCGACTGTGATGATGACAACGCTGGTCGTTGGTCCGTTCTACCTCTCCCAAGCTCTCGGACTGGAGGCGGCTCTTGTCGGACTCTTCTTGTCAGTCGGTCCGCTTGTGGCCGCTCTGACCGGTATCCCGGCCGGTCGAATCGTGGACCGTTTTGGCGCCGGACGCATGACCATCCTCGGGCTCGTTGGATTGGCCACTGGGTGCTTCCTCCTCTCTCTAATGCCAACACGATTTGGTGTCGGCGGCTATATCGTGCCCATCGTTGTCATCACGACCAACTATGCTTTGTTTCAAGCCGCCAATAACACCATCGTGATGATAAAGACCCGTCCGGACCAGAGTGGTGTCGTATCCGGTATGCTCAACCTGTCGCGGAACCTCGGGCTCATCACAGGCGCATCAGTCATGGGCGCGGTGTTCACCCTCGCTGCGGGAGGCACCGAGATCAACCTTGCCCTTCCAGAGGCCGTTGCCACCGGCATGCGGTTCACCTTTGCCGTGGTGCTTGTTCTGATCGTCGCTGCGATCGCTGGTGCGACCAGAAGCGGTGTATTCAAACATCGCACCCCGCTGGCGCGATTGTGAACAACAGACCGGCGCCGCCCTTCACTAGGCCTCCAGCGATCTAGGCCCGCACATCTCAGGTTGGAGCAAGTTGACATAAGCGAACTCGCCTCACCTTCGTGCCCCGCGACAAAGAAACGGGCGACGGGTGCGCCAACTTTTCGACAAGAACTGCGGGACTGCTCTGGCAGGCGAAGATGCCGTGAACATCATACGAGAATTCCAATCTAGCCTGCTATTCATGGGATGACAGGACTTGATCGAAGTACTCCATCGATGCATATGGCCTCGGCAAATGCCGAGGCCATCAAGGCTTCCAAGTCGGGATGACAGAAGACTGAGCGAGCTCTTTTTAGAGTGCGTTAGGGTCTCCACGGCCATCACATGCTGCTTGCTGGCCTAGGTCGGGTCAGGAAGTGCACAGTGACCCTTCTGGCCCGTACATTCACGCCTCGTGCACTCAGCCACCATCGGTCCATTCCAGATTTAGCATGAACTCGGCCGTGGCGGCATAGGCGTGGTCTACCTCTCCGGTGCGAGGCTGTCGAAGGATGCCCGGCGAGCGGTGGTGTCCGTCGCCGGGGCTCGCGCGGAGGCATCAATCGTGATGCTTGATCTCGAACGGGGCATCACAACGCTGATCGGCGACCCGGCGATGACCTTTGAATATGGAGCAGTGTGGGCCCACGGTGAACGAGGCGTCATCAGCTCGGAAGTCCGTAATGGACTCCAATCTTTCATGACCTTTCCGACCGGCGGCGGCGCTGGCACCCCTTTGCTGAAAGGCGAGTCCGGGTTCGAGCTGGACCCGTGCTCGATAACGCCGGACGGAAGCACGCTTATTTTCACGAGCGCACCGCTGCGCGACAAAACCGGGGACATCATGACGCGAAGCCTGGGCAAGGAGGAACCCCCCAAGGCGTTTATGAGGACGCCCGATGCGGCGAGGAGTCCATGCTTGTCACCGTCGGGCGATCTCCTGGCATACGTCGTCGCGAAAGAAGAGGATATTGGCGCGACGTTGAAAGTGGCCGCGTATCCAACGCCATCGACGCCGGTGCAGTTCTCCGCCACGCCCGTCTTCTGGAACTGTTGGTGACTAAGCGCGAGCGAACTGGCCTGGGCGGATACATCGGGACGGATGTGGAGCGCGGCAATCAGCAATAAGGATGGAATCCTGGATGTTGGCGTGCCCAAGCCGCTATTCGATGGCAAAATGCTGGACAAACAGACCCGGGTCCTTGACTACGACCCCGAGGGCGCACGATTTCTGATCGCGGCCAAAGATGTATCGCCGGAAGAGCCCCGCCTCGTTCTCGTGAGCGATTGGCGGCCGGATGTTGCCGGGTCGCATCCGGCAACGAAGTAAACCGCGCCACCTCGGGCTCGCGTTTGGTTCATGCGATGTGATTGGACCAGTCTGGAGCCCGGCTGAACGCGGCCAGAGCCTGCGGGAGATGTCATAACCAAGCCCCGGGAACGCGGCCGGGGTGTCGTACTGCGAGCGTTGGCGATCGCCCGTTGTGGCCGCATCACCACCACCAGTGAACCATTGCCGTGTACAGCGGAACACCCAGAATGATGTTGAACGGGAACGTCACCCCGAGAGACAGCGCGACGTAGATTGCCGGGTTGGCCGCCGGGATCGCCTGGCGCAGCGCAGCGGGGGCCGCGATGTAGGACGCTGATGCCGCGAGCACGGCAAGGAGAATTGCGTCGCCTTGACCGATCCCGAACAGCTTGGCTGCCGCGATTGCCAATGACGCGTTGATGAGCGGGGCGGCGATTGCAAATGCCAGCAGCAGCCGCGATGCTCGAAGAACATCGCGCCAGCGCCGCGCGGCCATTATTCCCAAATCGAGCAGAAAGAAAGCCAGTGCGCCGGGGAAGGCATCGGTGCATAATGGTTTGAAGGCGGCGTAGCCTCTCTGGCCGGTCAGCACTCCGACAACGATGCTGCCGAGCAGCAGCAGAACAGGGCCGTTGAGCAGCGACTCGTGAAGAAGTATTGCTAATCGAGGCGACGCTGCTCCGCCAGAAGTAGTGCCCGCCCCTGTGGTTCCCGCGCCCGCTGGAGTTCGGTTTTTGTCGAGGTTCAAAAGCAACAATGCCAGAACGATCGCCGGTGACTCCATGATCGCCATTACGGCCACCATGTGTCCGCTGAAGGGCGTGCGGCTCAAGTCGAGTGATGAACAGGCGGTGAGGAACGTCACCACGCTGACCGATCCGTAGCACGCCGCGATTGCCGCGGCGTCGCAGTTTGCCACAATCCGGCGAAGGGCGAAGTATGCCCAGACGGGAACCGCTACTGACAGCACAAGCGCCAGTGCGACGGCCTTCATGGCGTCTGCTGTGAACCCGCTGGCAACAAGCTCAACTCCGCCCTTGAAGCCGATGGCCCAGAGGAGATAGAGCGAGAGAAGTTTGGTGGCGGCCTTGGGAATGGCTATGTTGGAGCGAACCAGCACCGCGATGACACCGAGGAAGAAAAAGAGCACCGGAGGGCTGACCGAGAGCAGACCGCTGGCAGCATCAGTGCCAGCCGCACCCAGTATCTCAGCAATCATGTGCGGCTCCTTGATGTTGGGGCTGGTGAAGAAGACTCTCGGCCTAGGGCCTGATGACCGGAAACACTACGCAGCTTATGGTTGACGCAGAGGTCCGAGCGCCATTCTTGCGGTATAGGTATCACCGCTTTGCGTGCGGATCAAGAGCAAGGTGACCGACCACCAACAGAGCGTCTTGTGGAAGCCGTTGGACCGTTGGTGCCATTGCCACTCCGGCCTGATCAGGCCATGAAAACAGAGGCACTCGGACCCTCCCCGAGACTGTTGTGGGGACGAACATCGCCTTGCCGCGCACTTCGTGCAAATTGGCCCCGTACACTCCGCCTCCAATGCACCCCACGTCCATCGGTTCATTCCAAGTTCAGCGCGAACTCGGCCGCGGCGGCATGGGGGTGGTCTATCTTGCCACGGACACCAAGCTCGACCGGCAGGTTGCCATCAAGGCCCTGCACATCGCTGTCTGGCCGGGCAGCCGCCGCAACACGCAGGACATCACCCGCTTCATCGCCCGCGAGGGCCGCAGTTACGTTCTGTCGGTCTCATCGCTCATGCACGCCGGCGCGGTCCCCGCCAACATCCCGCACCGCGAGCTCATGATCGCCGATGGCGATTTAAGGTGGGCCGATGGCGGCTCGTGCATTGCCGGGCCGGATGGCGAATGGGTCATCGCGCCGGTCGTGGACACCGAAACGCTCCTCATCGCCGAACTCGATCACGCCAAAGTCCGCCAGCAGCGCCACAACTTCGACCCCGCCGGGCACTACGCCCGCCCGGATGTGCTCTCGCTCACGCTCGACCAGCGTTGCCAGCACGCGATCACCATCGCCGAGCGCGGGACCGGCGAAGAGCCCCCACCGGCGATGAAGTAGGAGCACGCGGCCGCTGCCGTGTGCGACACGGCCCGCCACACTCGGCCGCCCCGCAACAAAGACACGAAAGCCAGCTCCGAAGCGAGGGTTACGTGGGGATGGCAGCCCCCGGAGTCGGCAATCCGCATCGAGCTCAGCCGCTCCCTCTCGAGCGCCCTCTACACCGGCTACTCGGCCAAGGCGCGGTACCTGCTGGCCGATCCGCCTCCCCAACACCACGACTAGGTCTATGAGGGCGAGCAGGCGGCGATCATCCCCCCGGCGCACTAGATGCGGACCCGGGCGGCGTTCGGGGCCAGCACGCGAGCGAGCGGGATGCTCATCGGCACCGCGCCCGGCACACGGCTCATCAAGGCTGGAAGTCAGCGGCAGCAACTTGAAGATGTCAATGGGCACCAACCCCCGCCGCCTACCGCCACCATGTTATGATGCGCGAGTGCATCCCTCGTGGAGTTTGTAACTATGCCAACGCCCGCACCCGCCGCCCCGCCTTCTCCATTTGTGTCCATTCTCAATTGGTCAACGACATGGCCGGACTGGCAGCGTGATGCCTTGCGCAGAATCGTGGGATCCGGGCCGCTCAACGCCGATGCCCTGAAAGAACTTACCGCAATCTGCTGCGCCACGCATGGCCTCACGCCCGCGACCGGCACCGCCTCGACGGTGGTCCCGCTATCCGCGGCCCACACGCCGGGCGGCGCGGACGGTACCGCATCGGTCAGCCTGTCAACACTCTCGGGCCTCCAAAACGTCGGTCGGCTTCCAAGCGATCAAGAGATTGTCTTCGGTCCCTCGCCGGGGCTGACGGTCATCTATGGCGAGAACGGGGCGGGCAAGTCGGGATACGCCCGTGTCATAAAGAAGGCGTGCCGAGCGCGTGGGGCGCCGCAGGACATCAAGCCCGATGCCTTTTCGACCGCCGCGGCTGGCCCGGCCAAGGCCAAGATCAACTGCCGTGTTGGTGCGGTGGACACCCCGGTCGATTGGACGGACGGGAGCGTAGCCGATCCTCGATTGGGGAACATCTTCGTCTTTGACTCGTTTAGCGCGAGGGTCCACGTTGGTGAGGACGGCCCCGCGTGCTTCAAGCCGCGAGGTTTGGATGTGCTGCCGGAACTGGCCAAGGCGTGCGACACGATCGGTAGTGAATTGAAGAAGGAGATCGACGCCACGTTCGCCGAAAATACCAAGACCGCCCAAGGTTGGAAGTACAGCGGCGCGACGGCGGCTGGAAAGCTTGTTAACGCCGTTGGCGCAGCGACGATGCCCGAATCGATCGACGCCGCTGCGACGTTCACCGACACCGACGAGATGCGATTGGTCGAACTCAACGCCACGCTCAGCACCGATCCGAATCTCAAAGCAGCCGACACTACCGCCGCTGCCAAACGAATCCGCACGTTCGCCGAGACCGCCAAGAGCCGCGCGACTTCTGTGGACGACACGGCCATGCAAAATCTTGGTGATGCCATCAAGGACGCCGAGACGACCGCAAACGCGGCCAAGGCCGCAGCAGGTCCAGAGTTACAAGTCAACGACCTGCCGGGAAGTTGCAACGAAGTATGGCGCAAACTGTGGGACGCGGCCAAGGCATTCTCGATCGCCGATGCGTATCCCGGCGAGCCGTTCCCGGTCACGGAAGCCGACGCCAAGTGCGTGCTGTGTCAGCAACAGTTGCAGCCCGACGCGATCGACCGTTACGCCCGCTTCAACAAGTTCGTCACCGACGAAACCCGCGAGCAGGCCGACTCGGCGAAGGCGAAAGTCACGGCGTTGAAGCCGGGCGTGGATTCGCTTCGCGCGATCGGCACCGAGGCGACCGGCATCAAGGCCGACCTTGACCGCGAAGCCACTGGCACGTTCGCCGCCGTCGAGGCGTTTGCCAAAGCGGTCGATGCACGGATCGCCCACGCTCAAAAGTGTTTGAAAGATGGGACGTGGACCAATGCGCCGGCGTTACCCGCATCGCCATGCATTGACCTGCTCGCGCTTGCGGTGAGGCTCGATACGCGAGCAGCTACCGAACTTGCCACCGCCGATCCTGTGAAGAAGAAACAAGCCGAGACCGAGCGCGACGAACTCACGGACAAGAATTGGCTCTCGGGCAAGAAGGAAGAAGTCAAGGCCCAAATCACCCGGCACGCTTACGCGGCGAAGTTGAAGAAATGCCAAGAAGATTGCGCCAGCCGTCCCGTGTCTGACAAGGCCAAGGAACTCGACAAGCTGCATGTCACCGAAGCGTTCTGCAAGGCGTTCGCAAGCGAACGCGATGCCCTCGGACTCAATACAATTCCGGTGTCTCTATCGGCGGTGCGAGTGGCCAAGGGCGAGAGCCAGTTCGCGGTTGTCGTGGACGGTGCCACAAACGCGAGTGTCGAAGAGATTGCCAGCGAAGGCGAGCACCGCTGCATCGCTTTGGCCGCGTTCTTGGCCGAACTTTCCCAGGCGTCGCACAAGTCCGCGTTGGTCTTCGACGATCCGGTCTCTTCGCTTGACCACAAGCGGCGGGACGCCATCGCCGCTCGGCTGGTTAAGGAAGCGGCTGATCGTCAAGTCGTGGTATTCACGCACGATCTGGCGTTTGTCTGCGATCTGGAGGATGCGACCTCGGGCGGGCGAAACGCCATCCATTGCCAGCATGTCGAATGGCGGGCTGGTAGGCCGGGAAATGTTGCGTCCGGGCTGATGTGGGACGCGATGAGCACAGACCAGCAGTTGAAGAACCTTCGAGAGCGCGTCGGACAGGCGGACAAGGTCAAGCGCGAGGGCAGCGACACTGAGTACAAGAAAGCAGCAGGCCCGATTGTGGATGACATGCGGGCAGCCTGCGAGAGGATCATTGAAGACGTCTTGCTCGGCGATTTGCTCAAGCGGCACTCAAGCCAGATCAAGGTTGGCCATGTGGATCGGGTGGCGAAAGTCAGAGCCGAAGACTGGCTCGCAATCAAACACATTTGGAGCGAGTGTTCCGACGCGACCCCCGCACATGCGAACGCCAAGAGCGGACCTCATAAGGTGCCCGAACCCGAAGCTTTGATGCAGTGGATGAAGATCTTGGAGTCCACGGTTCAAGCCGTCAAGGATGCAAGAAAGCCGAGCGGTGTGGCCCCGATCACGGAGTCCAAGCCCGCAACGGCATCTACGCCGAACGGTTGGAGTTGATGAGTGGCATCCTCCGCCCCTCCGGGGCGGCCCCGATGAATCGTCACGCCTTCCACGGGTTCCGCGTCGGCCCGCTGCGCGGTCACGCCGCTCCACCCGTGGCTACACCCCTGCGCCCCGCTGGGGCGAAATCCGATGCCTTCCACTGTGTGCTCTGTGACTCTGTGGTGAACTGCCTTCGGCCTTTCCCGCGCAGCGGAGTCCTACGCCGCCACCGTCGCACTACAAATCTCCGACCACGGCCCCTTCTCGCCGCGGGTGTTGACCCAGCGGAGCATGTAGACCGCCGTCTTCCCACCGTCCATCGCCTTGAACTCGGTGCGGACGGTCGGTCGGGTGGTCAGCGTCAGGAACGAGAGGACGGCGGGGTCCGTTGGCGCGGGCTGGCCCGCGTCCACGAGCTTCACCCACACCTCCGCGCCCAGCACGCCCTTGGGCCGGGCCCGGCTCTTCGGTGTGGACTTGTGCGGCGTGATCATCGAGCCAATCTTGAGGCAAGCGGGGTTGCTCGGCAGCGTGCCCCGTTGGGCGGTCATCGGCCGTGGCATGCTTCCCGCTTGGGCGGGCGGCGAGCCGGTGGGCTGACGGCTGACTCGTCCGGTCGGCCAACTCACTTGTCCGACCGTCCGACTCACCTGTCCGATCGGCCAATCGCCTTGGAACGCCGTCCGCAAGACTTGTCGGGTCGCGCGGCTCAAGTGGGCGGTCCAACGGGTCGATGGTGAGGTCGTCCACGTTGCTCGCGCGGTCGGCCATTCGGTGTGGCTGATCGCACAAGTCATGCGGACGCTCGGCCATCTCGCTTGGCCGCTCCCGGAGTGCTTGCCCATGGCCGAACGCCGCTTTCCCAGGCCCGATGCCGACTTCGCCGCGTACATGAACAATTACTTTGCCGCCGTGGAGAAGTTCTGGAGCGTGCAGGGGTTTGATGAGTCCGAGCTCAAGCCGCTCAAGGATGCCCTGAGCGTGTGGGCCGCGGCGTTCCCGGCCCATGTGCGGGCTCAGGCCGCCGCTGAGGCAGCGCGGCAGAGCAAGGATGGGGCCCGCCGCACGCTCGAAGCCGCGGCCCGGCCCGTGACCGCGTTCATACAAGGTTTCCCGAAGACCACCGATGCCGACCGCGCCACCATCGGCATCACCGTGCGCGATATGGGCGGCACCCCCGCGCCCACGCCCGCGAGCAAGCCGCTCATCATCGTGAGCGATGCGGGCCGACGCACGCACGCACTGCGCTTGGTCGATGAAGCCACGCCCACGCGCCGGGCCCGCCCGCGCGGCATCGAGCGGGCCGAGGTCTTCGTCGCGTTCACGCCGACCAACACGCCCGCGCCCGCCGATCCCAACGCGTACCGCTACATGCAGAGCATCAGCGACGGCGCCGCCGTGCTCTCGTTCGAGACGGCCGAGGCCGGGATGCAGGCCCACTACCTCGCCCGCTGGGTCACACGCCGAGGGGCGATGGGCCCGTGGAGCGAGACCAGCAGCGCGACCGTCGCGGCATAGGCGGCGACCGCGTCAACACCGGCGTCGATTCAGACGTTCGGCGAGGGGTGCATGCCGACCCGCGCCCAGCGGCGTTGGTCGGCGGGCGTGTCGAACACGTACCCGCACTCGGGGCAGGTGCCCGTGTCGCCAAGGCCGGTCAGGTCATGCACGCAGTTGATGCACGCGCGGCCATTGGCAGCGAGCACCGCCCGCTTGATGCGCCGCTGGCCTCGCCAGATGAAGAAGATGCTTACGAACATCGGCGCGAAGCAGGCTAGCGGGACGCCGACGGACAGCCAGAGGTTGGGCGTGGACATGGCCGACTGCACCGCGGGCAGCTTGTAGAACACCGCGCCGGCGATTATGACACACGACGGCAATGCCATCCACCACAAGAGCCGACGGACGGCCGGAGGCATAGGCGCACGTTCTTGGCTGAGGGAGTGGGTCATGGATGGAGGGTATGCGTCTTGGTATTGATCCACCCGCCGTAGCGATGCGCACTCGAGAAGCGAGATCGCGATGGCGACAGTGGCGGCGTGAAAGATGCGGATGGGCGAGCGGAACGGAAACGGGATGGGCGCTGGCGAACATCACCGACCGAGGCTTGCGATTCGGGGCGGCTCGCGCTATGGCCGGAACCCGCCATCCGCATCGATGATCTGCCCGGTAATCCACGCTGCGCCCGGCCCGGCGAGGAACGCGACCAGCGGCGCGATGTCGCGTACTTCGCCGATGCGCCCGAGTTTCGTGCCTTCGCTCACCTTCTTGCGGAACTCGGCCGTCATTCCCGCGCGGTTGATGTCGGTCTCGGTGACACCGGGGGCAACCGCGTTGACGCGAACGCCCTTTGGCCCCAGTTCCGCCGCGTGGCAACGGGTCAGGGCCTCCGCCGCGGCTTTGCTGGCGCAGTAGATTGCGGCCCCGCCCCAGTGGGCCCGAGCCGCGACGGATGTGATGTTGATGATGCTCGCTGTGCCCGGCGGAGAACTCGCGGCAGCGGCGACCAAATGCGGCGCTGCGGCCCGGGTCACCGCGAGCAGGCCCATGACATTGACGCCGAAGATACGCTCGACCAGCGCGGAGTCGGACTGTTCGAGCATCGAGCTGGCGTAGACCCCTGCGTTGTTGACCAGCGTGTGCAGAGCTCCGAAGCGCCCGATGATGCGGGCCACCAGATCCGCAGCCTGCTCGGCAATGGCGACATCCGCTGCGAAGATGTCGGCAGTGCCGCCCTGCGCGATGATCGATTCGGCGACGGCGCGGGCCGCATCGGCATCCCGAACATAGTTGATCGCCACGGCCCCGCCCCCGGCGGCGAGCGTCCGTGCGATCTCGGCACCGATGCCGCGGGAAGAGCCGGTGATGAGGGCGATGGGCTGGTGTGGCATGATGTCTGAGCGTATGGCTGAAAGGGGGAGAGAAGTTGCGGGCTACTTGCCGGGGACAGCGCTGATCTGACGGATGGCGGCCATGACCTCAGCTACGTCTGCACGCTTGGTGTAGTCTTTGTTCACGTAGAGATAACGGATCACGCCGGTGGTATCCACGACATACGTGGCGGGGTGGGGAAGCTCCCAGGTTCCGTCCGCGTTGTGTTTGGAAAGATCGATGCCAAAGCCCTTGTACTTGCTCTGGGTCTTGTCATCAAGCATGAAGGCCAGACCAAGGGCCTTGATAGTGGTGCCGGTAGAGTCGCTCAGAATGGAGTAGGAGAGTTCCCCCTTCGCCACGGTCTTGGCGACCAGCTCGGGTGATTCAGGGGAGACGGCGATGACCGCCGCACCCAACGTGGTGACTTCCTGAAGCTTGTCCTGCCACTGCTTCAGGTTCGTGATGCAGTACGGGCACCACCCGCCGCGGTACACCGTGAGAACGATGGGCTGCTTGGCGTAAAGAGCGGCGAGGTTGATGTCTTGGTTCTGGGTGTTCTTGAGCGTGAGATCAGGGAGTTTGTCGCCGAGCTTTAGGATGACCGATGGGGCAACCGACGGGGCCACCGATGCGGTAGTGGGCGAGGATGGAGCGGAGGATGGGGCAGAAGATGAAGTGGCCGTGGGCTTGCTCGCTGAAACATCGACGGGCTTGCCATCGCATGCGACCAGGGCCGCGGCGAGCAGGACAAGCATGAGAAGAACGATGGGGCGGAGGGGAAGCGTGGGCATGAAGGGGCTCCTGGGCGCGCGGAACGGATTGGAACGAAGGGGCGAACGGTCAGATGTTAGAAGAGCGACGAGGTTACAGCGCCAACCAAAAACATGCAGACCGATGCGGGCGGCGGCGTGGCGGCACCATTTGGCATTTCCGTGACGGTGTTTGAACGGGGCCAGGGTGCGATCAAGTCCTTTGCTGACAACAAAGGAACCCTGGGAGGCCAGCACACGCTGCTTGGTGGTTTGGGAAGTGCCGGGGAGGGCACTGTGACCCTTCTGACCCGTACACTCCCCATGCATGCACCCAGCCACCATCGGCCCATTCCAGATTCAGCGCGAACTCGGCCGTGGCGGCATGGGCGTGGTCTATCTTGCCACGGACACCAAGCTCGACCGGCAGGTTGCCATCAAGGCCCTGCCCGCGGATCTTGCCGCCGACCCGGACCGCCTCGCCCGCTTCCAGCGTGAGGCCAAGGTGCTGGCGTCGCTGAATCACTCGAACATCGGCGGCATCTACGGCTTGGAGTCCGCTGGCGGCCAGCAGTACTTGGTGCTTGAGTACATCGAAGGCGAAACGCTGGCGGACCGGCTGGAGCGCGGGGCGATTCCGCTCGATGAAGCACTGGCTCTTGCCAAGCAGATTGCCGAGGCCCTAGAAGCTGCGCACGAAAAGGGCATCGTCCACCGGGACCTCAAACCCGGCAACGTGATGGTGACCGCTGATGGGGTGGTGAAGGTTTTGGACTTTGGGCTGGCGCGGACGGCGGAGGGAGTGCCGTCGTCGGCAACGGCATATGCAACCGCGGATTCGCCGACGCTGGTTTCACCGGCGCGGCACTCCCCCACTATTCCCGGTGCGATCATGGGTACGGCGGGATACATGAGCCCCGAGCAAGCCCGCGGCAAGCCCGTCGACAAGCGCTCCGACATCTTCTCCTTTGGGTGCGTGCTCTACGAGATGCTGACCGGGGCGGGGCCGTTTCCGGGCGAAACCGTGACCGACTCCCTCGGAGCCATCCTGCACCGCGAGCCCAACTGGTCGCTGCTCCCACCTAGCACACCGCAGCGTGTTCGCGAGTTGCTCACCAAATGCCTCACCAAAGATCGCAAGAACCGGCTGCACGACATCGCCGATGCACGGCTGGAACTCGATCGCGTGATCAGCGGGCAGGAGTGGTCATCGGCCGCAGCATCGGGGCCCTTGCCCAAGCGAACGCGAATCGTCGCCATCGGCGCGGCGTGTGCTCTCGCACTGCTCGCCGGCGGGACCGGTTGGCTGCTGGCGAGCCGGCTTTCGCGCCCTGGGCCGGTTGCGCCGCCGCAGACGTTTCACGTGTCCACGACGGTCCAAAGCTCGCCGCCCTTTCGCTCGCTGCTGGGCATCTCCCCTGACGCGAAATTCCTGGTCTATCTCGCGTGGCCCGAACTCGAGCCCGACAGCACCAAGCCCCAAGGCGTGCTGATGGTGCGTCGCCTCGACCGCGATGAGACCACCGCCATCGAAGGCAGCGAAGGGGCTACGAACGCGGCGTTGTCGCCAGACGGGCGTTGGGTGGCGTTCCCCAGCGCCAAGGATCGCGCCGGCACCAAGTTCAGCCTGAAGAAGGTCGCGCTCGACAATGGGCGTCCATCGGGCAGGCCGGAGACCATCTGCGATATCGAGCAGGGAACTCAGTTGAATGTGGGTTGGGCCTCGGACCGCGAAGTTGTCTATTCGGTAAATTTGGAGACGACTGTCTACGCCGTTGCGATCTCAGGCGGCACGCCACGGGTCGTCCTCCGCGAGGAAGGCTCCGAGGGGATTGGGGGTTGGGGTGACTTTGTCCCGCTGGTCGCGGGGCAGTCCATGCTGGCCACGAGATGGTCGCTCGCAGGCGAGAAGATCAAGGTCAATACCGAAGTCATCGACCTCGCTTCCGGGAAGCGGACGATAGTGCTCCCCGATGCGAGCTCACCGCAACTCATCACTGACAGCGTGCACGGGGGGACTCTGCTGGTGGCGGCCAGAACCGACGCGACGAGTCTGGTAGCGGCGCGGTTTGACCTGGGCACGCTGCGCACGATCGGCGATCCCGTGACGGTCTGGAGCGGCAACCCCCTCAGCAGCAAGTTCAGCCTCTCGCCGAGCGGCACGCTGGCTCTGTCGACGAGTCCGACGGATTCTTCGAATCGGCGCCTGGCGTGGCTCGACGACAAGGGTCAGCCGCAGCCCATCCCCGGACCCAAGCGAGGCTTCTCGGAGATCATCGTCTCTCCCGACGGCGGGCGTGTGCTCGCGAATCTGGAGTCGAACACCCCGGGTGAAATGAATAGCGAACTGTGGGTGCAGGACCTGACACGCAAAACGTCCACACGGATCCTGATCCAGGGCTCCGCCTGGGGCCTGATGTGGAACCCAGACGGGCAACGGATCGTGCACGGCGTTTTCGCCAACGACGAGTCGTCAATCGTGGAGCGGCCGGCGAGTGGACCGGGCGAGGCGGTCACGATGTACGCGAACCCGGTCGCTCAACAAAAGTTTGTAATGCCCTCGGCTTGGTCGCCCGATGGGAAGATTCTGGCGATAGTTCAGTCGGATATGAAGACCAATCAGGGCGATGTGCTGATGCTGGAGCAGGAGGCAGGAGGCAAAGCGTGGAAGGCCACGCCCTACCTGAACTCCACTGCCGATGAGCACGCCCTGCGATTCTCGCCCGATGGCAAGTGGGTGCTGTTCTGTTCCATCGAGTCTGGGCGACACGAGTTGTATGTGCAGCGGTTTACCGGCACCGGCTCGGGCGCAGAAGATGCCAAGGCCGGACGCGTGCAGATCTCAACCAACGGGCACGATGGCAGCGGCTGGTGGAGCCCGGACGGCAAGGATATCCGCTTTGTCGACAGCGACAAAAAAATCGTGAGCGTTGAGGTCAAGAACGAACCGACATTCTCCGCGTCGCTGCCCAAGGTGCTGTACAGCATCAAAAACCTCAAGACCAAGAACTCTTCGTGGTCACCCGAAGGGCGCTTGATGGTCATCCTGCAAGGGGAAAACGAACTGGCAAGCCGCATCGAATTGGTTGTCAACTTTGCTGATGAGATGCGTGCAAAGATGGGCGCGGCAAGATAGTTGCCGGTCTTTTGCAAGCCGCACAACCAGCCGCATCGGCCTGTTCACCAGATTTCCAAACACAAACACCCGCAAGCAAGTGCTAAGGGGCGTTCGTAATTCAATCCGAGTGACAGAACACCAATAGAACGCTTCTTGGAGGGTGTGCGGGCGTGGGAGCCAAGAATATGGCGTCTGCTGAGCGCCAACGTGATTTTGGACGTTGGAGGAATACCAGCATGGGCGGCAGATGTTGATCCCTCGCATCGTATCACTTCGCCCACTTTCGCCATTGCCCTTGCCGCGCCTAGAGCTTCATCGCATCTGACGCGTGGTTGCCGTCGCCGTCGCGCTCATCAACAAGAAGGCCGCGACCTCGGGCGTCATCATCAGCACGTATCGAGGGGTTGGACACTGCAGACAGATCGTTTGCCAAACCGCGCATGAGCCGAAGCCACTTCCACGCCTTCTCGCCGATCCGATGATTTTGTTAAGGACGACCTGCGGTGCGTACGATCAATCCCGATGATGTCCGATACCACTTTGACATCGCCGGAGATGCGCAAGCTCAGTTCTACCTGCAGCTCCGAGGCGTTGCGCCAACCACCTTTCGCCGCGTGGTGCTCGTTCGGCTGGAATCAGCTGAGAACCCACCCACGACCCTGAAGAGTCCATCGGTCCGCAGATCTTCGTCCCCGCCATTAAGTGCTTCAACTGGCAAATTGCATGCGATCTGCTGGGAATTCAACTGCTCGGTATCCTCATCGATCATCCGCACAAAAACCGCACATGCCCCAACCACTTGGGCCCAACTTCGAACAGGATCGACTGCTAGTCAAAACGCCCGAGCTGTTCACGTGGCCTGTGACCTCGGGCGCGGCGATCGGATGGCAGTTACCGGGCAGTGACCCATTCGGTCGGCCGCTGTCGACCTCTGCTCGACCAGCCGCGGCGGCACACTCATTGTGCTGCGGGCTGAAGGCGAGGTCTTTCGCATCAACGTAGATCGCATTCGGAGATAGAATGGCCTGATGCCTCAGCCCGCCCAGCCCGACGTTATCTACATCATCGATGATGATCCGCACTTTTGTGCGATATGCGCGGGACAGCTCAGAGAACGCGACATCAAGTCCCACTCATTTACCACGCTAACTGATGCGCTTGCATCTCCGGGGCCAGCACCATCTGCAATCATTCTCGATTGGCAACTGGGGATGATCGACAGCCTCACCGAACTGCCAAGAATCAAATCACGATTTCAGTTTGCGCCGATCATCCTGACGACTGCGGCGCCCGCCGTCACGCTCGTGGTGCGCGCCATCAAGGCAGGAGCATTTGATTTTCTGCCCAAACCCCTGCTGGATGAAGCTCGGCTGTACGCAACCGTCCCAAAGGCCGTCGTCCACGGGCGGCTGCTCGCCAGGGCAGAGCGGATCGCGGGGAGGTACGAAACCACTGAACTGCAGGGCCAAAGTGAGGCGGTGCTCGCGGTGCTGGACACCATTCGCATGGCGGCCCCGACGGACGCAACGCTGCTGATCCTCGGCGAGTCGGGAACAGGCAAGGAACTCGCGGCCCGGGCGGCGCATGACTGGAGCCGACGCAAGGGAGAGCTGGTGTGCGTGAACATGGCGGCGCTTCCACGAGAGCTTGTCGAGTCAACACTCTTCGGGCATGAGCGGGGCTCGTTCACAGGCGCTGAGAAGCAGCGCAAGGGACTCTGCGAGCAGGCCGCGGATGGGACACTGTTCTTTGATGAGATCGGCGAGATGCCGATTGATCTTCAGGCCAAGCTGCTGCGCTTCCTGCAGGAACGCACCTTTCGGCGCGTGGGCGGCTCAGAAGAAGTACGGTCGGATGCGCGGATCATCGCCGCGACGAACCGCGATCTACTCGAGGATGTTCGGGACGGACGCTTCCGCGAAGACCTTTTCTACCGACTGAGCACGATCCCGATTGAACTTCCGCCGCTGAGGCAGCGGGGGCACGACATCATCGTGCTTGCGTTCGCCTTCCTCCGCGAGTTTGCTCAGAAGTATGGCCGTGAGTTTGAGAGCATCTCGCCGGAGGCGAGCACGCAACTGGGTGCGTATGGGTGGCCCGGCAATGTCCGTGAACTCCGACAGGTAATCGAGCGGGTTGTGGTGCTTAACGATGCACGCGAACTCGAGGTAACGATGCTGCCGGAAACAATGCGACAAAGAACGCCGATGACAGCCGCGCCAACAGCTAGGGCCGATACGGTCACGGTTCTTGGCGAGGCGATCGTGACGCTCGAAGAGATGGAAACTCGCATGATTCAGCGTGCCATGGAACAGACCAACGGCTCGGCTCGCGATGCCGCAAAGATACTCGGAATCTCACTGGCGACTCTCTACCGGCGTATCAAGTGATGTCACCCTCGCCGAAAACGCAAGGGCCACCCAGAGCACTACGAAAAACGGAAATTTGTCCGTCTTTAGCAGGAAACTCTCGCCAAGGCCGTACGACCCGCACAAGCCGAGCACCATCGCGATGGTGGCGGCGCTCTGACGACTCAGACGCACGCCGCGGGCAACACTGGCCAGAACCGGCGCGACGGTGACGGAGCCAATAACGGCCGCAACCAGGCACAATCCGACCAGCCCAAGGTCAAGCATGACATCAAAGTAGGCCTCGTGCGACTGACGGGGATTCCAATTGCCGACGAGTTCCCGGCCACGTCCCTCGCGCCAGAACGCTCCGAAGCCCGTCCCTAGGATTGGCCGCTCGCTGATCTGCTGGAGCACGACGTGCCACAACTCGGTACGTCCCGAGAGCGAAGCGTCCTTTCCAGCAGCCGAGAGCAGGCCATCACGTATCGCCATGAACCCAAGGCACGCGGCGGCGGCGATGACCGGGGCTGCGATCACGGCCGCGGTCATCAGCGACTTTGGCCTTGCCCGCAGCACAAGAAACAGTGCTACACCGATGATGGTGAAGCTCAGACAAGTCATGGACTTGGTCATGACAAGTGCCAGTACCAGGCCCACCTGTGCGACCAATACCAGCATGCCCTCCAAACCACGCGCGTGAATACCCAGTGAGACCAGCAGACCAATTCCGACGATCGAACCGAGTTGGTTGGGGTGACCGGTTACTCCGGCGAGTCCGGGGCGTTCTGCGATTGACCAGCAGTTCGCCGGAAGTACGATGCTGACTGCGATTGAAATCCATGCGGCCAGACCGGTGGCCGCTGTAACCCACCGGGCAAGCACGGCGAGGGGATCCCGAACTGAAGTCACGATGGCGACGAGCATTGTGACACAGAACGCCAGAATAATCGATCGCTTGATTGTAAGATCCGGCTCGATTGAGTACACCGCTGAGAGCATTGTCCATGCAACGAGCACGAAAACCGGTCCGCGACCGGGGAGTACATGAGCGAGTCTGGCGTTTAAGAACAGCCACAACGTTCCGATTAGGCCTCCACCGGTGAACACAAGTTGGCGGACCGCAGCGCCACTGTCGCCATCGGTGACGACAATCGGCGACCAGGGCAAGCGGAATCCGGTGATAACCTGCAGCAGCCAGATGCCCACCGCGCACTGTACAGCCAGCGTGACCATGCCTCCTGACGGGGCAGGTTCAGCCAGAAGCGGCCCGACAGGCTGCGGGGCATCTTCGTTCATACGGCGGCCCGCTCCCTCTGCAACAAACTTCGGTGCCAGCGGCGAAGCCTGTCCGGCACAGCGGCTGCAATGAGCCGATCGCTGGATTCAGAGAGCACCCGATCCTTACGGATGCGTGACCACTGGGCGTGAAGCAGCGCGACTAAAACGCCCAAGGCCAGACCACAGAAGACGGGAATCCCGAACACCTGTTTCTTGCTGGGCCCCGCCGGCAGGGCCGAGGGTGTCGCGACCCGGACCACGGCAACGCTACCGGCGGGCTGTTCAGCACGAAGCCTGAAGATGCTGGCCTGAGCTTCGAGCGTACCGAGAAGATCGCGACGGTAGCGGAGCTTCTGCTTCAGCCCTTCCTGCTCCACCATAAGCGCTGCAAGCCCATCACCGTGTCTGGACCCGGCGAATCCGTCACGGGAGGATGCCAGGCGTGTATCGATCGATGCGATCTCGCCACGGAGGCGCTTGACCTCGTGGTCTCTATCAGTACGGGAAACCAGCAACCCATCCAGGCGTGCTGTGAGCGACTCGCGGGCGGTAATTGCTTCACGGATCATGCGCAGCGATTCGGTACCTTCTGCTACCGGATCAATCAGGCGGTGCTTTGTACTGAAGGTCTCAAAGTCACGGGTCGTTTGCTCAACATCCTGCTCGGCCTTCAATACCGCGCCGTCGAGATAGCCGGCCTGCTGCAGCACCAACTGCCGCTCAATCTTCTTGCTGGCCGCTTCGCACTCGCGAACAATGGCGTTGGCCATGTCGGCACTGACCTGCCGATCGGCATCGGTGACGGTGATCGTGAGCAGGCCTTCTTCAGTACCCTTGACAAGAATCGCCTTCTGCAGACGGGCCACCGCCTCATCAGAGGCCTCACTGCCCACGTCGCCCGCCGAACGCGTGAGAAAGCGGGCGGCAAGCTCTTCCAGCACAGCGCGAGAATAAATCAGTTCGATATACAAATTAGGATTCGGCGGGAGCATGAGCGTACCCGATGGTCCGCGTACGGCCGCATCGTTCTCGGTCTTCATGGTTCCGAGTTCGAGCGATGCACCCGTCACGGGCTTCTCCCGCGACATCAAGACCGCAACGGCCGAAGCCCGAAAGTACGGCGGCGTTCGAACATACATCACACATCCGGCAACTACACCGAGGACAACGAAACACGCAATCAGCCGCTGGCGCACCGCAAGATCATACAGAATCCTGAGAACAGGCTCATGCCACGTTGCGAGTTGCTCGGTCTCCACGGTTCGGTTGGAAGCTGGCATGCCCATTGCACACGACAAAGCAATGCGTGTGCCATCGTGAGTCAACCCTGTGGTTTCGGAGCCCCCCATGAGAATTCTTCAGATACACAACAGTTACCGGCAGCGCGGCGGCGAAGACGCCGTGGTGGAGCGGGAACGGGCACTGCTTCGCTCTCAGGGTGACGATGTTGAGACGTTTCAACTTGAGAATGACAGTCTCAAACCGGGAATCGCAGCAGCTCTAGAGACTGTGTGGAACGCCGCGAGTTACCGGGCCCTAAAAAAGGTGATCCACCGATTCCGGCCCGAAGTGGCCCACTTCCACAATACGTTACCCCGCATCTCCCCATCGGGCTATTACGCGGCGAAGGGACTAGGTGTTCCTGTTGTCCAGACGCTGCACAACTTCAGACTGGCTTGCCCATCAGGGATCCTGTACCGGGATGGACAGGTATGCGAGGATTGCCTAGGAACGAGCCTGTCCAGCCCCGGTATCACGCACGCTTGCTACCGCAACAGCCGCGCCGCAACAGCCGCGGTGGCGGTCATGCTGACGGTGCATCGTGCCATCAGTACATATCAAACGGTGGTTGACCGCTACATCGCCCTCACCGAGTTTTCGCGAGGGGTGTTTGTGCGCGCGGGACTCCCGCCGGAGCGGCTGTGCGTGAAGCCCAACTTCGTGGGCGACGTTGCCGGACCAGGTGGCGGCGACGGTGGCTACGCGCTCTACGCCGGCAGACTTGTTCCCGAGAAGGGCATCGCCACGATGCTGCGTGCTTGGCGACAGCATGAAGCAGGTGCACCACTGCTAATCGCCGGAGATGGCCCGATGCGAACTGAGGTCGAACAGGCCGCGGCCGAGTCTGGCGGGAAAATCCGCTACCTCGGCATAGCCGATTCGGCCCGTATCGGTACGCTCATGCGGGACGCCTCGGTGGTCATCTTTCCTTCGCAATGGTACGAGACGTTCGGCCTCTCGATCATCGAGGCTTACGCGGCAGGAACGCCCGTGCTGGCATCAAGGATGGGCACGATGACATCCCTTGTTCAGGAGGGATGCACGGGTCGCCTGTTCACCTCGGGTGATGCCGCGGACCTTGCAAATACCTGCCGCGACATGCTCTCACGTCCCGAGACGCTGGCGAAAATGCGAGTACACGCGCGCGCAGCGTGGCAGAGGCACTTCACACCGGAAGCGAACTACAGCAGACTGCGCGAAATCTATCACGAGGCAACCAACGCCGGCTCCGCGCGAGGTGTTTCATGAATCTGCTTTTATGCTCCATGACCGTCCCATGGCCTACACGTCTGAGCCAGGGGGCCTACCACGTCTCACAGGCGGCGGCACTGGCGGAGGCTGGATGCCGGACCACCATTTTCTCTCCTGCTCCTTACATCCCCCGCGTCTTTGGCTACAGGGGCGGTCACTTCCGACGACATGCCGAGCGTCCCGCGCAGTTCACGATCCGCGGAGTTCAGATCCACTCGCCGCGCGCAGCGTTTGCTTATCCAAAGGTCGCCCGCCAGGCAGTTGCCACGTATTGCCCACGCTCCCTGAGCACGGTCGCATCGACGGCTCTGGAGCCTGCCGTACACAACGCCTGCGTGAGAGCAGAGGCGGACATGATTCTTGCTCATGGGCTCATGCCGTGGGGCCTGGCGTGCGTCAAAGCAGCACGCAAATGCGCAAGCGGGGTCTGCATAATCGAACACTCTGCTGAAGATGTGATGCGTCTGAAACCTAGCACACGATTGGGCGAGTACTACCGCAAGATAGCCGCACAGGTGCGCTGCGTGCTCGTCGTTGGCGAGCCGATGCGCAAGCACCTTGCAGACACACTGGGTGTCTCAAACGTTAAGTGGATCCCTAACGGCGTCGTCGCCGAGGATGTTTCGGCAGGGCCGGCTGCAGGCCAGGGCACCGAGGTGCTCTCCGCCGGGCACTACTACCGGCGCAAGGGGTTTGAGGAGCTTGTTGCCGCGTGGCCTTTGGTCCGGGCACGACACCGAAATGCTCGTCTCACTCTAGTCACCGATGCCCCAGACTCGCTTGCCCGGTTGATCAGCCGAAGCACAGCCTCTGATTCGATCTCGCTGCTGCCGCTGCAGCCAGCCGCAAAATTGCGTTCACTGATGCAGACGGCGCTGCTGTTTGCGCTTCCAGCCAACGGCGAAGCCTTCGGACTTGTGTACGCGGAGGCCCTAAGCGTCGGCACCCCGGTGCTCATGACCAGCGACTGCGGACTGGCATCCCTGGTCAGCTCACCATCCGAGCCACTCGGCTGGGTGCTGCCCACGCGGACACCCAGGGCCATAGCCGATGCCATTATTTATTCACTTGATTTTCCTGAAGATGCGCACAATCGCGGCGTCGCAGGGCAACGAATCGTCAACCAGCGGTTCACATGGCAGGCCAACGCGGTTGCCGTACTCGGGGCCTTTGGCAGAGGGGCGGCCTCGGCGTGAAAAAGCTCGAAGAACTCATCTCGATCGTCGGATCGGACAAGGTGGCCGCAATCGGCACATCGGCGGTCCGCTCAGTCAGCCGGGTTGGTCTTGGCGTTGCCGTGGCCCGCATGGGCGATCCGGAATCATTCGCCCGGTTTGTCTTGTTCATGGCAATTGAAACGATTGTCTCCACCGTCGTCAATGCCGTAGTAACAACTCCGTTGATCACGCTCTCCTCAGGCGCAGGCACCGATGAAGCCGCCGCTCTCGATGGTGTCGCTCGTATTCGTGCCCGGCAGCTCGCAGTGCTGGGTTCGTGCGGCGGCGCGGTTGCAGCCGCTGTTCTCACCAGCGCACCACCGGCAGAAATCGCCTCATTTGCCGGGTTCTTGTGGTTGTCAGCACTTGCCACAC
The DNA here is from genome assembly GCA_038231815.1 of Phycisphaerales bacterium. Classification (GTDB taxonomy): domain Bacteria; phylum Planctomycetota; class Phycisphaerae; order Phycisphaerales; family UBA1924; genus CAILKP01. The sequence goes on along the minus strand of JBBRKQ010000001.1, from coordinate 29,129 downwards.
CGGCCCAAGGCTCGCTCACCGCGGCGTTTCGCTCGCGCCTGGTCTTTGCCTCGGAAACGGCTTTCGCCGGTGCAGCTGCCTGCACACTGGCAATCGCAGTCCTCTCTGGCAGTGCAGGTGGGACCATGACCTGGATGGCCTGCGCCAGCGGTGCGGCCGCGCGGCTTGCGATGCTGGCAAAACGCAAGCGTGCCACCGCGACGACTACAGAAACGACTGTCGATGCCAAGGCTGCCGCACGAATGACGACGATCGCCAAACCGATGGTTATCGGGTCACTGGGCGTTACCGCATCGAGCCGCGCGCAGCCCTTTGTTCTTCAGGCGATGCTGGGGCCGCTGGATGTCGCAGCCTTTGGGGCTGCGCAGACACTTGCCGGGCCAATCCGGCTCTTCTCAGGATCAATGAGTGGCGTCCTTAGGCCGCGGCTCGGGCTTCACGCCCGCCGCGGCGATGGATCAGCGTTTGTACGTGCGTTGCTGCTGGCAATCGTGCCGATTGTCCTGCTGGGGGGTGTTCTCGCCGCAACCGCTGCCGCTGGTGGCGAGAAGGTACTTCGACTTATATTCGGCGCAGGATTTGAGAGTGCGGCCGCATGCTTTGCAGCGCTGACGGTTTACGCAACACTGGAAGCAGTCGGGGCCTGCAGCGCCGTTGCGGTGCAATCCCTCTCAGAGGCGGGAACCGTAGCGGTGACGAAGGCGCGGCTCGCGGTGGCCGCTGTGTCGCTTGCACTCTTAGTGCCAGCGGCGCTGTGGGGCGGAACCGTGGGCAGCGCATGGGCACTGGCCGCTACAGAGGGTGTGTTCGTGCTCCTGACAGTAAAACTTGCATGGACCGCCGGTTGCCGAACATTCACGTTCGCGATCCCGGATGCCGCCCCCGCTACTCGGTAACAGCTCTGTGCACCGCTTGGCGGAAGCCGTTAGCGAGGCCATCCAGCGTGAACGAACGGGCGGATTCTCGGGCGTTGTTGCCCAGCAGCTGAAGATCTTCACGAGTGAGCGCCGCGGCCAGATCCCGCGTAGAAGATTCCGCGCTGACGGGGTCAAACAGCAAGCCCGACACTCCATCATCGATCATGTCATCGCAGCACCCGGCGTGGACAGAGCAAAGCGAGGGGGTTCCGCACTGTGAGGCCTCGTTGACGACAAGCCCCCACACATCACCCAGCGTTGGGAAAATGTGGAGCGCTGCGGCCCGATACCACGAAGCCGTTTGTGTAGTCTTCGCCGCTCCGACGCAGCACACGCCCGGACCGGCCGAGTCAATAAGCGGGCGCAGCGGGCCATCACCCACGAAGACGAGTTGCCACTGCGACTTCACGGCCGCAGGGAGTCGCGCCCAAGCACTGAGCATCTCGGGGATGCCCTTGAGTGGGATCAGCCGGCCGATCACCAGCGCAATCCGCTTACCGCCGAAACGAGATCGGATCGCCGCGACCTGATCCGGAAGCGTCTCAGCTGAGAGTTGACAGTCAAGATCGACATGGTCGGCCGCATTGGGGGCATCGACGATGCGGCGATCCTCCACACCCCACAAACTGAGCACCTCACGTGCCTGCACACCCATGCCGATGGCCACATGGGCCTGGCGAAGCAGCACCCGGCGTATAAACCGCTTCGCGATGCCACCCTGCGTACCGCTGACTCGCGACTGATATGCCCAGATCGCGAGTTTGCAGCCGTGAGTACGGGCGTATGCAGCGGCGACGCCGGTCCGGGGGCCAAGCTCATGGGAGATGATCACATCCGGCCGAAACGCCCTGAGATCTCCCCACAGATGGGTCGGCACGTGGAACTCAATGTTCTGCTCAAAACGTACCGGCGTGTGTGTAACAACGCGTCGACGAAATGACAGTGACTTGGTCCGACGAATCGGCAGCGTTCCCAGCGAAACGTCCCAGGCGCGGTCAAACTCGCTTTCGGCGTTGACTAGAACCCGGAAATCCCAGCCGGGTGTTGCCGCGAGCCGTTCAAACACGCCGCGGCGGTACGGGCTGACGATATTGGTCAGGAAAACGACTTTCATCAGTTGGTCTCCAGACGGCGTTCCGGGTACTCGCAACGGGCAGTGGCTGCGGAGGGCTTAAGCCAGGCATCCAGCCCACCCAACGCGACGGCAAACTGCATGACACCCTTAAGCGTGTTCTCGGGCCTCCCTCGCAAAGCATCCGGCAGGCCTGTCGCCGCCCGGAACGCACCACGCGCACACCGAGCGGCGCAGAGCACAAGTTCGGATTGCGAGCCGCCGGCGAGGTCGCACAAGCGCCGATAGTTTCGGCCGCCACGCAGATGCCTCCGCCAGAGCCATGCAAAGTTGACACGGTCCGCTTCAACATCCTCCGAAATCCAGGCATCAGGCGCTCCGGCAAAACGGGCGCCGCACCTTGACATCTGCAAGAAAACCTCGGTGTCCTCGGCCCCGCTGAGTCCAAATGCGGTATTGAAGCGGATGCCACGCTCATAGAACCATCGGCCGTGGAATGCCGTGTTGGAAGTTCGCCCGCCGCGCCAGTGCATAGCAAGGCCTGCCTGCGCGGTTGGCTTGTCAAAGAAGCCCCCTCGAACTATCCATGCAGGGGCGTGCCACGGGCACACACCCCGCACCGGGCCCACCACCGCATCAACGCCGGTCGCATCAAGTGCGCCAACAAGGCTTGTGAGCCAATCAACCGGAACCACCTCATCATCATCGACGAACACGAGCACATCGGATGTGGCGACCTCCACCGCGGCGTTGCGTGCGTGAGCGATGCCGCGCCTCGATTCCACGACGTAAACAAATCTCATGCCCGGGTGCACCGCGGACGTAAAGACGCCCAGTGCGCTGGAATCACTATCGTTATCGACGACTCTGACCTCGACTTGTGAGTCGGACGGAATACGGCAGGAAGCTATCGCCGCCAGCAAGCGAGCGAGCATTGCGGGTCTTCTGTACGTGGCGATGCAGATAGAAATTACCCTGCTCATGATTTGGACTCCTGAAGCGCCGCATGCCATACCACATAGTTTCTGCGGAGCAGCACGTGCGACATCCATTGCAGCGTGATCGCAACGATGTAAATTGGGTTTGTGCTGGCATACCGACCGGCCAACCGGCGAGGCTCCCGCCAGACGCGGAAGAGCCACTCCAGACCGATGCGCTGCATCCATCCGGGTGCCTGCTGCACGGTGCCGGCATGAAAGTCAAAGGCTGCACCGACGCCGATCATAACACCCGGCACGCTACCGACGTTGCGAGCCATCCATCGCTCCTGCTTCGGGCAGCCCAGTCCTACAAATACCAACTGCGGGGCGCTGTCGCGTAGCGAAGCGATGCACGCCTCTTCCTGCTGGGCGGTCGCGCCAAAGGGCGGGCTAATCGTGCTGACAAGGTTGAGCGCGGGATACCGCCACTGCATCCGATAGATCAGTAGATCAAGGCATTCCTGAAGGCCCCCATAGAACGCGACGCGCCATCCCTTCGCCTGCGCGAGCTCCAGAAGATGCAGCATCAGCGTCGGTCCGTAGACGCGTGAGGCATGGCGGTCGCCCATCAGCCGCTTGGCCCAGACAATCGGCATCCCGTCGGGGGTGTTCAATCCGGCCCCACGAAGGACCGCCCGATGCTCCGGATGAAGCACGGCCTCAATGATGTTGTGCACCGGGCAAACGCCGATGTACCGGTGCTGTGCGTCTCGAATCCACGCACCAATCTGTGTGCACACTCCGTCGTAGTTCATGCACGCAATTGGTACACCGAGCACGTTAATCGAGAGCACCGCCCCGGGCTTCTTGACAATCCCGCGGCGGCGGGTGATGAGCTGTCGCAGCACAAACACCGCCGTCATGCAGATCAGCAGCATGTCCAGGCGAACCGACTGGCGCCGGATGTACTGAAGCTCGGCATCAAAGCGGGTGGTCCAGTCGCCAATCAGCGCATCGCCAAGCCGATTATCCGCTACCGAGATCTGAGCAATATTCGTCAGCCCCGGCCGCACCCGAGTCCGCAGGCCAAATCCGACAATGTTGCGGCGCAGCTCATCATCCAGCCCGATCGGCAGGGGCCGCGGCCCCACGAACTGCATATCGCCGCGGGCAACATTCCAGAGTTGCGGCAACTCATCAAGCTTGGTCGCCCTGAGAATCCGACCAATCCGCGTCACCTGACTGCTGCGGGCCGTCGTCCCAAGCGCGGTGGATTTCTCGGACCCTCTCCTCATTGTGCGAAACTTGAAGATCGTGAAGGGACGGTCAGCCATCCCACGACGCGACTGACAGAAAACAGCCGATCCCCGACTCTCCAGCTTAATCCCAAGGATGATCAGCAGGAACAGCGGCAGCAGCGCGATGACCATGCAAGCGGCGACTACCCGCTGCACGATCAGCCACCAGCGACGGTCCGGAAACTCGTTTGGAAGGTCATCGATCAGGAGCGGTCCCAGCTCAGACGCATCATTACTCGGCTGCATGGCGGTTCTCCTCAATCTCCAGTCGCGTGTTCCATTCGCGGATCAAGTCGGCGACGGCCCGAACCGCTTCACGGAGCGACCCTCTAGAACGCGAGTTCTGAGTCACAACAATCGATTCGCAATAGCGCTGAATGACCTCCATTACTCCAGACATCTCAGAAAGCCGGCTTTTATCGCACGCGCCATCGCAGCCAGCATTGAGTAGCGAGACGAGCGTCTTCCGATCAAGCGTGCCTGAAAAGGCGATAATCAGTGCATCGGGAGCAACCACCCGGATATCACGCGCCAGCGAGGCGGCCATCATTTTGCCCTTAAAGTCGTTGTCGATTAGGTACATGTTGTACCCGGGCTCTGCCACCGGCAAGCTGCGCGTTTCGATACTTAGCATCGGGAAACACTCGCGGAGCATGCCCCGAAGCAGGCGCAGGGACCAAGGATCATCATCTACGATTAAGGCACGGACACGGCTAATAGGGGGCTGGTTCATCTCACGTTTCTCCAACTGGTTGTTGCACTTTGAGAATCAATTCCTCTGCTGTCTACTCGGCACGGGGTTTGCAATACACGTGTCATGCTCAACTTCATGCGAATCTACAGTCCAAGGATCCGTCAGTGCCTGTCACTGATGGTTGCGGTTGCAAGCGGCCTTTGGCAATCCGCGTGCCAAACAACCGAGGCGCCCGCGCCGGTCAGCATGACCAGCCCGGCATGGGCACTTGCGCTGCGAGAAGATCAGCGGCCGCCCGTGCTTCCGCAAGGCGGACCAGTATCGCCGCTGGCAACACCATCAGATCCTCAACTGCCCCGTCTTCTGCCTCGAGGAAAAGCCAAAACGCTCACGCAGAGGCTCGAACCAGCTGAGCAATTCCAGCAGAATGATGCTTCACCTGTACGCACTCCTGCACATGAAACCGGAGGCAATCAGGGCAGCGGCCAGGTGGTGGTCAACATCAACAACACCGCAGCAAAGCCAAACCCGGCGACCAGCGCTGAGGCGGCCAGCGAGCGTGCCATGCTCGAAAAGCTCTACGCAGGCGAGTTCTCTCGTGATGCGAATCGTCAGCTTTCTCAGTTTGGTTATGACTACTTCGCCCGGCCGCCCTCCTCGGCAGACGAACTCGGCCCGGTTCCCGACGACTATGTCCTTGGTGCTGGCGATGAACTGGCCGTTGATGTCTGGGGTGCCGTGACAATCAACGCCCGGCTCATCGTTGATCGTGATGGCCAGATCGCCTTGCCCGATGTCGGGGCGGTCGCTGTCGCCGGACGTTCTCTCCCGCAGACTGCCGAAGCTATCCGGGTGGCCATCGGTGTAACAAAGCGGGACTTTGAGCTTTCCGTGGCGATCGGCCGTCTTCGCCGCATCGCGGTGCACGTCGTTGGCGAGGTTGCCAAACCCGGGCTGGTAGAAGTCCCCGCACGGGCCACGGTGCTGACAGCTCTGCTCGCTGCGGGCGGTCCTACCAAAGGTGGTACGCTCCGCCGCATCAAGCTTGATCAGGATGGGCGCACTCTTGAGATTGACCTCTACTCATTCCTGACGGCGGGTGAGCGGCAGGCTCTCACACTGATCCGGCCCGGAGCGGTGATCACCGTGTCTCCAATTGGTCCGACAGCCGCTGTCGCGGGGCTTGTGCAGCGTCCCGGAATCTACGAACTAAACGGGCCCGCCACGGTGGCAACACTGCTTCAGTATGCCGGCGGTCTGACCGCGTTTACCTTCACGCCCCAGGCCCAGATCGAACGCACGGTCGCCGGGCGTGGCAGGCAGAAGTTTGATGTTGCCATCACAGGTGACAGCATCGCAGAACCGATGGGTGATGGCGAACTGCTGCTTATCGGGGCTGTAGATACCGCGATGCAGCCCTCCGTGGCGGTTGAAGGTGAGGTGGTGCGGCCGGGAACGTACGAGTACAAGCCAGGCCTCCGCGTCGCGGACCTGATTACCAGGGCAGACGGTCTGACGATTGATGCATATCTGCCGCAGGCGCTGATCTCACGTCAAGTCGGTCCATCTGGTGAGGTGCTGCGGGTGCCCGGGCGCGTTTCGTTTGGATCGAGCAGGCGGGTCATCGTCGTCGACCTGGCCCGGGCGCTCGCCAACGACCCCGAGCAAAACCTCGAACTGATGCCGCTGGACCAACTGGAGGTTCGTTCGGTCCGACAGTCGCTGGAGCGGCCTGAGGTTTCAGTGCTGGGCGCCGTTCGCCAGCCGGGTAAGTACGAACTGACCGCTGGGCTGACCGTGTCAGCACTGGTGGCGATGGCCGGGAATCTCACCAATGACGTCTACTACGATGAAGCAGAACTCATCCGAAAAGTGCGCGACGAGACGTCGCCATCGCTGGATGTGCGGCGATATCGATTCAATCTCGGTCAGGCAATGAGCGCTGGCTGTGAGGATCCGGTGCTCCAAAATGGCGATCAGCTCGTCATCCGTTCGCTCCGCGCTGAGCAGGTAACCGTCCGCATCGAGGGCGAAGTGAGTTTTCCTGGTTCGTACGTCTTCCCGGCGGGATCCCGCATCTCCGACATGATCGCCGCAGCAGGAGGCGTAAACCAGCGTGCAGATTTCCGGGCCGCGGGCTTTTATAGGAAAAGCGCACAGCAGGCCGAGAAGGAAAAGCTCCGCAATCTGACCGAACAAACGCGGCGGGCGTATGAGGGAGCTCTGGAACACCTCGTCAAAGACGGCGCATCAAAGGAGGGTCTCGCCGGAAAGCTCGCCCTGCTCCAGACTCAGGATCTGATGGAGCGTATCGCAAATACCGAGGTTCACGGCCGCGTCGTCATTCCGTTCATTCGGCCCGACTTCCCCACCAGCCCGCACAACCTGACTCTCGAAGATGGCGACCGGCTCGTCATCCCGCGCCACAGGGAGACCATCGGTGTTGTGGGTCTCGTGTTCAATCCAACGAATTTCGTCGCCGAACCAGGCACCACAGTCAGTTCGGTCATCGACCGCGCAGGCGGCCTCGCCGAGTTTGCCGACGACCAGCGGATCTATGTAATCAGGGCAGATGGCACGGTCGAGAGCCTCGCCCAGACCAGCGGCCAGCGACTCGCCATGGATACACTGGTTCTTCCCGGGGACGTCGTACTCGTTCCCAGAGCGCCCCTGGAACGCAGTTTCGGCGCTCAACTCGCCGATGTGCTTTCACTCGCCCGACAGGCGGCTGAAGTCGGCCTGCTTGCGAGCCGACTTGGCAATGTCTCTGGTAAGACCGACATTACGACAATACTTCCCGGGCAAACCGCCCCGCAATCTGTTCAGGATTATTCCGATACCATTCTTAACCGCCGGCGATAGTGCCGCCTCATTTTCCCACAGCTTTCACTTTCACGGAGATTCACGATGTACGGCATGGTCAACAACGCGGTTCAGGAACTGATATACACCAAGTTCGGGGCAGACGTCTGGGAGCGAATCAAGGTACGCGCCGGTGTTGATATTGATGTCTTCATCAGTAATGAGGGGTACGACGATAAGATCACGTACGACCTCGTTGCGGCGGCAAGCGCTGAGCTGAAGATTCCCGCCGATCAGGTCCTCGAAGCCTTCGGCGAACACTGGATCCTCCACACCGGCCGGCAAGGCTATGGGCACATGCTCACCGCCAATGGCAAGTCGCTTCCAGAGTTTCTTCACAATCTCCCAACCTTTCATGCGCGGGTTCGGCTGATACTGCCCAATCTCAAACCGCCCCGGTTTGAGGTTTCCGACGAAACCCCCCACTCTCTGGTGCTTCACTACCACACGCATCGCCCCGGGTTTGCGGCCTTTGCCATCGGCCTGATCAAAGGGCTTGGCAAGATGTTTGACACGCCGGTCGTTGTTGAGCACGTTGTGCAGCGCGGAAGCGGCAGTGATCACGATGCGTTCCTGATCCGCTGGGACCTCGAGGGGGCAAGATGAACCGGGGATTTGATATCTCACTGACGGCCGACCAGATAGCGAGGGTTTTTCCCTTCCACTTTGCCGTGGATGCGGAGATGCGCCTTGTCGAAGTTGGCGTGTCACTGGCCAAGCTCGCGCCGGAACTGGTCCTCGGCCAGCCATTCGAGCGGTTCATGCGTCTTTCTGATTCGTCCGAATCACCCTCCTTCGCGTCTCTGCTTCGGCTTCAAAGGTCCCTGAGCGTGATTCAGCTCTTGGAAAGCGACGCTGTGCTGCGCGGACAGTTCAAGCTCGTGGCGGGCGATTCTGCCCTGCTGTTCATCGGATCTCCGTGGCTAACCGATCCAGCAGCGCTCGATGCCCTCGGACTGAGCCTGAGCGATTTTGCTATTCATGATGCCGCCAGTGACATGCTGCATCTCATGCAGGCTCAGACCCAGTCTCTCGCCGACGCACGCCGCCTGGCCGATGTGCTCACCAAACAGCGCCAAAGCCTTCGCCAGAGCAACGAACGCCTGGCAGCCCAGGAAGCCGAGGCGAGGAAACTCGCGATGATCGCCGACAGAACCGACAACGCGGTGATCCTTACTGATGCACAGGGCCGCATCGAATGGGTCAACGATGGGTTTGTTCGTCTTAGCGGTTTCACGCTGGAGAGTGCCGCCGGAAGAACGCCCGGTGCATGCCTTCAGGGCCCGGACACCGACCCCGTCGTGGTCAATCGGATGCGCGAGGCCATCCGCACTGGAGTTGGCTTCCGTGAGCAAATCCTCAACTATTCAAAGCAGGGTCGAGAATATTGGGTGATGATTGAGGCAGAACCCATCAAGGACTCGCAGGGGAATCTCACTCACTTCATGTCCATTCAGCGCGACATCACGAATGAACGGATGGCCGAAGGGCAGCAGGCTCGCCTTCAGCGACTCAACGAGATCACCCGGCAAATCATTCAGACGTTTCTCCAGGACCAAGATCTCACCCGCTGTATCGATCTCATTCTCTCAGAGGTCGGCGCATTTCTTGGTGTCTCGCGCGCTTATCTGTTCCGATACCGTCAGGATCTTCAGCGGTTGACCAACACGCACGAGTGGTGCGCCCAAGGTGTTCAGGCACAGGCCCATTGCCTTCAAGACCTCTCGGCCGAGAAATTTCCGTGGTGGATGCGCCAGCTTTCAACCGGTGAGCCGATCATCTTGCAGGATGCTGACCGCCAAGCCCCAGACGAGGTGGCCCCAACCCTGCGGGAACAAAGGATCAAGGCCCTTTTGGCTGTTCCCGTGTTCATCAACGGCCAGCTCCAGGCGTTCATCGGGTTCGATGACACGCGACGCTGCCGATCATGGCGGTCAGAGGAGATCGCCCTGCTCTGCACGATGGTTGAGTCACTCTCCCGCGCAATCGAGCGACGTATCGCAGAGCGGGAACGTGCCGCCGCCGCCGCACAGCTCACTGAAGCGCTGAAACAGGCTGAATCCGCCAACCGTCTAAAGACCACGTTCCTCGCGCACATGAGCCATGAACTTCGCACCCCGATGACAGCGATCACCGGATTCGCCAAGCTCCTCGTGCGGGATGCCGGAAATCCTCAGGATCGGCACCAGTGGGCCGAATCCATCCACAGAAACGCCGGGCACCTTCTGGCTCTACTCAATGATCTACTCGATATCTCCAAAATCGAGGCAGGTCAGCTGAGCATGGTGTCCGAATCCTGCAACCCGGTAGATACTGTTTCCGAAGCCGTCCGGCAACTCCGCCCGGGCGCGAGCGAAAAGGCACTCTCTCTGGAGATTATCACAGAGTCGCCACCGGCTGCGTTTCAATCCGATCGCCTTCGTCTCCGGCAGATCATCTTCAACCTAATCAGCAATGCGATTCGATACACCGACAAGGGTCACGTGCGCATACGCCTCGCTACCACGCTGTCGCACCGCTGCGAACAGTTGCACATCACCGTCGCTGACACCGGTCTGGGTATCCCCACCGATATGCAGGCCCAGGTCTTCTTACCCTGTGCTTGCATCCACGAAGATGCCCAGCGCCGCGGCGGTGGCGTTGGTCTGGGATTAAACATCTCCCGGAGGCTCGCTGAACTGCTCGGCGGCACAATCACCTTCAAATCCACCTTCGGGGTGGGCAGCGAGTTCGTGCTCAGCCTGCCCTTGCATCCGGAAACTGCCGCACGCGGCATTGCGGATCGGCCGACAGAACTCAGCACGAATCCCGTGCAGGGCCAGCCGCTCCATGGCCGCCACATCCTTGTCGTCGAAGACAATCCGGACAACCGCAGGCTGCTGCAGTATGTTCTCACCGACGCCGGTGCGACCGTCACGCTCGCGGAGAATGGTCAGCAGGCGTGCGACCTGTGCATCGGCGTATCCGGTGCGGGCTCTGACTTTGATGTAATCATCATGGACATGCAGATGCCGGTGATGGATGGATACCAGGCTACAGAGTGCCTTCGCAGCGCAGGACTGAAAACTCCGATCCTGGCGCTCACCGCGTTTGCACTGGCGGACGACAGGAACCGGTGCCTGCGGGCGGGGTGCGATGATTACCTCAGCAAACCTCTCGATGAGACGGCACTGATTGAGAAGCTCGCGGGATACGCAGGGTCGCGGACACCCGATGCTGCGCCGGCCTCGAAATCCGGCCATCAGGGCAGCCTCCAAGTGGGCGGTCCTCAGCCGTCACCCTCCGAGCGGCAGTGGCTCGCGGATCTCACCCGCGAGTTCAGAGCCTCGCTTCCGGGCGTGCACGCGGAACTCCTTGATGCGCTGCGCAAAAAAGACTACGCCCCGATGGCCAGGATCGCCCACCGCCTGCGGGGTGTTGCCGCTAACTTTGAACTCCCCAGCCTCTCGGAAGTATCCGCACAGTTTGAAGATGAATTCCGCCGCGATAGCGGCTCTCTAAAGCTGCCTGAAATTGCCACACATTTGTGCGATGCGGTCGCAAACAGCAGCCAATCGTAAATGAACTAAGCGTCAAAGTCGTGTATCTGCCAATTTGATGCCTTGTCGGTCTCCCCCACCCTCACCCTTACCACCGAAGCTCTCACCCTCCAATCTGCCCGCCGGCAATCTGTCCAATCCCGCCAAGACTCTAACTGTTTGCACCTCGGCCGATACTGTCCTGATACGACCCGCCGACCAGTTTCCGCAACCCGGATAGAACAACGCTACAACCTGAGTGTCGAACCCGTCGCAACTCGAGCATTCCGTTCAAATGGCTCATCACGAAGGTTGGTCTTGCAAGACATCGCGGTAGCAACGTACCAACAGAATGCCGCAGCGCAAAGTGTTTGGATACCGGAGCAGGGCGTGCATCGTCAGAGAAATAGAAACGCCCGCTTCCGCGCCATGGCTTTGACCGCTGATCGCGCTCTCCGGCTCCTCGGTGGCCTTCACAAAGGCGTGGGCACGGGGACGTTGTCGGAAATTACGACCGCAACCATCGCAGCATGAGGGGAGACGGTGCCGGCGTTCGTAGAACACGCGAGCGACTGAGCAAAGCAGAGCTCAAATCCCGCCAAGACAGACCCTCATATCCTTCAAAGTTCGACAGAGCTCTCACAATGGTTGAACGAGACGACAACGCGGTTAAGTCTTGTTGCCACTTCGAGAAAGCCATTCGATGTGCTCATTGAAGGGCACTGCTTTGAAACAGGTCGGGGTGGTAGAACGCCGGTGGAACTTTTCTTGGAGGGCGTTAGGATGTGGGGTCCTGCAATTCGCTCGCTGATGATTGCGGAAAAGTCGCTGGCGCAGACATCAGATTGCCACTGCCGCTCAAATCAGGGCCAGTCATCAATTCCGCGGATGCCCGTCGGAGCAACTCGATTTCAGCGGCATTGCCGGTCTTGTCCTCAAACGACCGATGGCGATAATTGGAGTTGCGAAAGGAAGGGTGGACCAAAGCCGCAAGACAAAATAATTGACCGCCGAGAATAACGCGTCGCAGGAACTGCTGACCGCAGCAGTCGATCGTCGACCATTGAACCAAACGTCGCTCGCCGCGGATGGCTGGAATAGCTTCCCGTACCACCGCGAAGGCTTCCAAACCCATTGTCACAACTGCTCTCGGTCGTATGGTGTCAATCTGAAATCGCAAATATTCCGCACATCGACCTCTAAAGCTGGGATCGAGAAAGCCCGGAGACTCACCCGTGTTTTTGTCACCGGGGATCAGCCCCATGATCGCGTTTGTGAAGAAGCAATCTGCCGGGTTGATCTCGGCATCGCCGAGGACTTTCAGCAGATTCCTCCAAGTGCCAGTTGAAATGGTCTCTTCACCTCCTGCGAGAGACTCGGCGTAACCAGTCTCGGAGTCAAAGTTGTGACCAACCAGCATAATGGGACGCTGTGGCATGGGCGGCAGCAGATTCGCCTTCGTTGACCTAAAAAGCCCCGCGCCACCCGGAAAGAACGCGCGACCGGGGATCCATTTGGTGATTCGACGCATCGGTGCATCGTCGGTGTGAAAGCCAAGTTCCTGACGCAGTATTTCAACCGGATGCGAGCTCATGGAGTGTTCAGCTCTGCTAGCGATTTCCGCAAAAAACAACGCCCGCAGGTCATGAACCTGCGGGCGTTTGGATCGTCAATTCGGAGTGATAGAACACCATTAGAATTTTTCTTGGCGAGTGTTAGGAGCTGGGAGTCAGGAGCCCACCGATTGGTGGGATCCGAGCGGCCAGGAATCAGAGGCAGTATCACTTTTGCACCACCCAATGGCCCAGGATCTCCGTTGCTACGGTGATCGCGACGACCGCCAACACATTCAGCCCAAATCCTGCTCGGAGCATCTGGCGCATAGTGACGTGCCCGGTCGCGTACACGATGGCGTTGGGAGGCGTGCCCACGGGCAGCATGAACGCCATGCTCGCCGCGATGGTCGCCGGGATGAGCAGACGAACCGGATCGATGCCCATGGACGGAGCCGCGGCCGCCAGAATCGGGAGGATCGCGGTGGCGATGGCCGTATTACTTGCGAGTTCGGAGGCAAAGATCACGACCGTCACCAGCACAAGGACTACCAGCCACGTCGGCAACCCGGCCAAGCCCGTGAAGAACTGCCCGATGTAAACATCCAGCCCGTTCGCCGAGATCGCCGCTGCGAGACTGAGCCCCCCGCCGAACAGGATGAGGGTGCCCCACGGCAGACGCTCGGCCGTCTTCCAGTCCATCGCAAAGACCCGCTCTCGCGGCTTAACCGGGATGACGAACAGCAGCAGGCACGAGAAGAGCACGATCGATGCGTCGTTGACCGCGCTCATCCCCGACATCCCGTGCGCTTTGCCCAGTTCAATGAGCGCCGGCCGGAACACCCAGAGCGACACGGTGAGCACAAAGACCAGCAGCACCACCCATTCACCAAAGTTCATTCGGCCCAGGGCCGCCAACTCTCCACGGATCATCGCCCGTCCGCCCGGAATCTCCTTGAGCCGGACCGGCTGGCTGATGCTCGTCATGTAGAACCACGCCAGCGGCAGGTAGACGACGACTAGCGGCAATCCCACCCTCATCCAATCCGTGAATCCCACAGCGTAGTTAAAATGAGTTTCGATGAAGCCCTTGAACACGGCGTTTGGCGGCGATCCGATGAGCGTGGCGACACCCCCGATCGACGCCGCATAGGCGACTCCAAGCATGAGTGTGGACTCAAAGTTGAGGTCGGGCGAGCGTCGCTCTCCGGGAGGCGTGCCTGGAGGCGCATGACGCTCGCGGACCAAGGCGATGACGCTGAGCGCGATGGGCAGCATCATGATCGCAGTGGCGGTGTTGCTGACCCACATGCTGATCATCGCTGTGGCGAGCATGAACCCGCCGACGAGCCGCTTGGGGCTGGTCCCGACAAGCATCACCGTCAGCAGCGCGACGCGTTTGTGAAGCCCGCACCGCTCCATTGCCAGCCCGAGGATGAACCCACCCATGAACAGGAAGATGACCTCGCTCGCGTACGGTGAGGCCACGGCGGAGAAACTCAGCACGCCCCCCACGGGGAAAGCCACCAGCGGCAAGAGGGCCGTTGCACTGAGCGGAATCGCCTCGGTCAGCCACCAGCACGCCATCAGCACGGCGACGGCCCCGGTCAGCCGCCCAGCGTCGGTGAGCCCGCCGATCGGTGTGCCAACTTCGTCGAACCGAACGCCCGGGAGCAGGAACCACGCGAGGATTGCGAGGACTGGCCCGAGCCCAAGGCCCGCCCAACCCACGATATCCATGGGCGTGGACCTTTGTGGCAATGAGCCGATTGTCTTTTCCGTGTTCAGCATTTGCAGCGCCGCCCTTGCGATGTTTTTGTGCCACCAAGCGGCCACGTCTGTACAGAGAAACTTCGAGCCCGACGCCTATCGGCGCGAAGCCCAGTAGGCGTTCGCCTCGGCCTCAAGTCGATCCAAACGCGTGTAGTAATCCGGGAACTCCTTGAGGTGTGCCCACGCGATCTTGCCCGTGAGCACGGCATCGTCGTTGGTCACGTTCGTCTCAGGATCGTGTGAACCGTGCTCGAACTCAACCTCCAGTCCGCGGCGGAACTGGTCCAAGTCAATCATGCCCCAGTTGATACTCAGCGTGGTGCCAATTCGTTTGGCCTCATCGGCGTCAACTTTTCGCTTGCCCATGATTATCTCCATTTCACCCAAACACTCTATGCGAACGAGATGAGCGGCTTGATCATCCCGTCTTCTTTGGTCTGCATCATCCTAAACGCCCGCTCAATGTCCTTGAACGCGAAGCGGTGCGTGGTCATGGCGAGCGGATCGACGCGGCCCGCCTCGATCAATCGCAGCAGGCGAGCCATGCGCTCGGACCCGCCCGGGCAGAGCGCCGTGCGGATGGTCTTGTCGCTCATCCCCACGCCCCAGTCCAGCCGCGGGATCGGCACGCTCTCGCCGTCGCCGTGGTAGCCGATGTTGGAGATTGTCCCACCGGGCCGCGTCACGCTCACGCACGCGGCGAAGGTCCGCGCTGAGCCCAGGGCCTCAATCGCCGAATCGACACCCTTGCCGCCCGTGAGCTTCATGATCGCGGCGACCGGGTCTTCCTTCGAGTAGTCCACGACCACATCGCAGCCGTACTTTTTCGCTAGCGCGATGCGGGCAGGCATGGACTCGACTCCGATGACCAGCCCCGCGCCGCGCAGACGGGCGCCGACGGTCGCCATCAGGCCCACCGGCCCCTGCGCGAAAACCGCCACGCTGCCGCCCATCGGGATGTTCGCGTATTCGGCCCCCACGAACCCGGTCGAGAGCATGTCGCAGCAGTACGCCGCCTGCTCGTCGGTGAGGCCGTCGGGGATCGGCGCGAGATTGGCGATTGCGTCGTTGACGTGGAAGTACTCGGCCATGCTGCCGTCTTTGAGATTGGCGAATTTCCACCCGCTGAGCATGCCGCCGCACTGGCTTGAGTATCCGCGCTGGCAGTTGTCGCATGCATAGCACGGCGTGATGGCGCTAACCGCGACACGTTGGCCGATCGTGAACAGGCCGCTCGCGGCCGCGAGTTCCCCGAGTTCGTGGATCACGCCGACGGCCTCGTGCCCCAGCGTGAGGCCTTGCCGGTCGCCGATTGCCCCCGCCACGGTGTGCGTGTCAGAAGTGCAAATGAGCGCGGCGGTTGTGCGGATGATCGCGTCGTTTGGGCCGGCGCGCGGGACGGACTTCTCAACGACGCCAACGCTGCCGATGCCTCGCATGACGAAACACTTCATCAACTTTGGCATTGAATGTTCCACCGTCAACAGTAGCCGCGACAACGCCATAGCTGTCGTGATCGTCGTGGCATTACCAGCCGTCGGCCTTGCTAGAGCTCTACACATTCTTGGCCATTTAGTTCATGCCGATCCCGGTTGAAAAGTTCAAAACCCGCCAACACTGACCCGAAAAACGCGCCGAATCCGCCTTCGGGTGAGGGACGATTGAACGACCAAACTCGGCTGCAAGTCCCTACCCGCAAACAAGAAAGCCCTTCGATGTGCTCATCGAAGGGCTTGATCTCGTAAAAAGTCGGGGTGACAGTCCACCAATAGAACTTTTCTTGGAGGGCGTTAGGGTCTGTGAGCCGAGAATACGCGGTTTGCTGAGCGCCAAGCGGTTTTTGGAGGATTGAGAGACAATCGTAAGGCCGACAGGTACCGACGCTGGGCATCAAGGTGTTTGACCCCGTCTGTCGACACTGCCGGATCTGAAATCTGTTCTTTGGGGAAAGAGGGTGAGGATGCCTTATGCCGTGACAAGCGGTCGGCATCATCGCACAGTCGACTCTGCGTTAAACGTGATGGAAATGGCAGGGCTTCCATCGATCGTGGTATCAGCAACCTTTACGTTCGTGGACACAGCATTGGCAACCAATGCGGGTAGTTCACCAAGTTTGGATAACTCCAGGTCGAGGTAGGCGCCGTCCCCTGGGATAAGTGTGCCGTGCATGAATCCGAAGAACCCCACGGCCGCGATACCAAGCATCTTCTTAAAATTTCCAGTGCCCTTAACTGCCATCGTCGCATTCTGCAGGCTAATCACTCCGGGATCAAGGCGCAGCACGCCGGTCCCGAGTGTCGCTCCGGGGGCGGATGCGACGTATGTGAGCTTGTTGAAAGCGCTCTTGAAGTCTCCGGTGAGCGTCACGCTTCCATCGCGGGGCAGCCAGCTCTTCTTGAGTCCCTTCCAGTGAGAGTTGTCGTAATTGAAGGGAATCGAAATCACCGCTGGCAATCGGGTAATGGCCGTTCCCCGAAGCTGCGGCGCATCTGAAATCAATACTGTGCCTTCAGCATTGCGTGCGTTCCGAATCGGGCTCAGATCACCCCCGTCTCCGAACTTGATAGTGTCCGCCTTGATCGGGGACTGTTTGCCGTTCAGCAGTGCCGGCCACTTTGCCGTGCTGACCGCAATTCTCGCGTCCTCGACCGATGCCTTCATGTGTTCTTGATCCTCTGTGACGCGGACTCTCCCAACCGATGCCTGAATAGCGAACGACCCCAGCCCGACAACCTCAATCCGACCTGTTGACGAAGCAGACATCTCGACATCCCGTAGCAGCCCTGCCTGGTCGAGCGACCCTCGAAACACAAGGTTCCGAAGTTCGATCGCTCCCACCTCCTGATTCCGTGCATTTAGATCAAATACCCGGACGGCCGCGTTGCTCGCCGCAAGGCTGCCTGCCGGTATCGTTCCGCTGGCCGTTCCAGAATCCCATCGAACGCGCCATGGCTTTGCTGTCCTCAGGTCAATGCCTGCCTCTCCGCCAGTCAAGACAACGTTGCGCCCGCCGTGCCGAATCTGCTCGAATCTCTCCACGACGAGACGTGATTCACCACCGACCTCAAGCTCGCTCGCTTGGTCTGAGCGGATTGCCAACGAAGAAATGGCCAGGTCGCGAATCGCAAGGGCGTGCGATACTTGATCTTCTTTCCGGGTCAGTTGAGCACTTGCTAGAGAGAGCGGTGCGAGAGAAGCTATGCTAGTCACGACTTCGCGGGCGGAGCGGCTCGCGGCGACCGCAAAACGCGAGCCCTCGCGAATGTCGAAGTCTCCAGAGTGATTTCCACTCATCACACTCACGAGTCCGGTGACGGTGCCCGTTCCCTCAAGTGACCATTCGGACTTGCCGGAGGCATTGCCTTCCACGCGAAACACCTCGGCCTGTACCGCCAGCTTCCGAAGGCGAGATGAAAACTGCGATCCGGCTCGTTCGACTGATACGCCGTTGAGCACCCATAGAGTGTCACCATGGAGGTCGAGCCTGTAGCTACCCTCAGCATTCACGGCGATTTGTCCTTGAGCTGAAATGTCCGCAGCGTCAAGACGTAGAGTTGTGTCGCCGGCCGCAATCTGCGATACCGTAGGAGCGTGTAGCTGTACAGCGAACGATCCTCGCGCCGCCCACCCCTTACTGGGACCATCGTACTTGACATTCAGCTGGGTGCACTCGACGGAGCTCTTGGCACCGATTGCAATGGTCGACTTGTCGTCGATCTCGAAACTCGCTCCCGGCCTAAGTGCAATGGTGAGTCGGCTGACGTCCGCTTCTGTAATGAGCCCCGACATGTCTTGGGTGGAATCGCCGAAGAGGCTGGACATCAGAAGGTTCAAGATGGTCCGCCCCCACGCGACTTGCGCCTCGATCGTGTGATCTTCGAGAGCCACGGAGTTGATGGACAGCTTCGGCCCTTCCACTTTGCCCACGCTCACGGGTTTGCTAAAATCGAGCTTGCCTCGGATATCCTTAAGACTGAGTCTTCTGCCTCCAGATTCGTCGAGTTCAACCGCCCCGTGTGGAATCGACAGAGTCGCTGTCCACGTCGTACCCGGCTTCACTTGCACGACGATCTGCTGGGGCCCGGCTTCTCCAATACTGGCCCCAGAGGCATCGAACTTCCCAGCGGCGATCAGTTCGACCGAGTCGGAGGCCGCAAGAGCCCTGCCGAAGATGGAGTTCGTAATCGCAAGGTTTTCCGGCGTCCTCGATCTGACGCTTGAAGAGCATCCGACGGCGCCTAGAACCGTGAAGAGCACGATGAATCCCAAGATTGTTCACATTGCTCAGAACTCCAAGTGCGATCGCACGCCATTAAACATGTTGTCGTTCGCAGCGAAACCCGACCCACGTCATCCTACCACCGCTCCAGCGGAATGTGGTGGAAGTCGCTGTAGAGAACCGCAGTATAGCGTGACACCAAGCATTCGGCAAGCGATCTTGGCGCTCCGGCGAAGAGCCGGGGTTCAAATCCCGCCAACATCACCCCCCCAAACGCCAGTGATCGTGGGGTAATGGGGCGAGCGCTTGGACTCTCACAAATCCCTTCACCACAACGAAAAAGCCCTTCGACAAGCACGTCGAAGGGCTTCACTCTGAAACAAGTCGGGATGACAGGATTTGAACCTGCGACCTTTTGACCCCCAGTCAAACGCGCTACCAAGCTGCGCTACATCCCGGAACCGAAGGCGATGATAGCCGCGCTGCTTCGCGCTAGCCACCTCGGGGTGGCGTCCTGCTTCGTCCGTACAGCCACCAATCAAACTGATCTCAAGCCCCACCATACCGGAAGAAACCAACACAGTCGCCCATGCAAAGCCGGCGCCGGGGCGAAGCTTGGGGAACCCGGCAGTGGCAGCGGCAGGGCAGTGGCAGGGCAGGGCAGGGCATCGGGGCAAGGACATTTACGCAGTGGTTGGGCCGAGGCTCGGCCCCCTCCGGCCAGACGCCAGGTCATGAACCCGCCGCACCAAAGCTGGCTGTTACGAAATCCGCGGGTCAATCCACCGGTACAGCACATCCACAACCAAGTTCAGCACCACCAGCAGCGCCGCGAACACCAGCACCACTCCGATAATCAAAAACAGGTCCTTGTTCAGCACCGCGTTTACGAAGTGCTGGCCCATGCCGGGCAGGCTGAATAGCCGCTCCACCACGAACGAACCCGTCACAGCCAGTGCCGTCGCCGGGCCAAGGTAACTGAGCACGGGCAGCCCGGCGTTCTTTAAAGCATGGCGAAAGAGCACGCCCGCTGGGCGCACACCCTTGGCCCGTACTGTGCGCACATAGTCAGCACCAAGAGCCTCGATCATGCCCATTCGCGTGAGCCTGGCGATGTACGCCGCGAACGGCAGGCTGAGCGTGATCGCCGGCAGAATCAAATCACCCGGTCCCTCCAGCTTACCGATTGTTCCCCAGCCCAGCGTGACCGGAAAAACCAGCAGGAGCACCGTGCCAGAAACAAAGCTCGGCAGGCTCACGCCAATCAGCGCGATCACGAACGTTGCGGCATCAAGGGCCGAGCCAGGCTTGGCCGCACCCACGACACCAGCTCCAACACCCACCACAGTTGCGATCACGATTGCCAGTGCACCGATCGCAACCGACACCGGCAGGCTCGCGCTGATGATTTCACTGACCCGCCAATCCTCATACTGAAGCGATGGCCCAAAGTCAAACACCCGCCGCTGCAGCACCGGCCGCCCAGCATCGCGGGCCGCCTGCAACTGCCGCTCCGCATCACCGGTAATGTACTCGCGTGCAAACCGCACGCCCGAGGCGTTGTCAAGATACGACCAGTAAAATGACCAGAAGCTATCCAGCTTGTATTGCGCCTCCATGGCGCGGATCACCTCCTCCGGCGGCCGTCGTGCCTCCGGCGTATCCAGCGGGCTGCCAGGAATCTGCCAGGCTAAAAACAGCGTGGCGGTGTAGATCACCAGCAAAATCAGCGGCAATTGCGCCAAGCGAGCAAGAATCAGTCGGAGCATTAGTTCGCCCCCCCACTGCCCAGCGGCCGCACACCCGATTGCCCCGCACCGGATGGCACCGGAATCGAGCCACCCGGGCCCGGCACAGGAATCTCACGCGGCAAGGCGGTACCGGCAGGTTTAGTTTCAGTCTTTCCCGCGGCCTTGTCACCCAGCTTGCCCAACAGCCCAATATCCTGCTTCTGCCGCGGGAGGGGCGAGATTCCCGAAACCTTATCCGCATCAAACAGCATGGTTGATGTGTAATGAAAAATCGGCAGCAGCGGCAGATCATCGGCGATCAGCAGCCCCTCTGCTTGAGCCAGCAGCGCCATGCGCTTGGCCGGATCACGCTCCGCATCACTGGCCTTCATCAGCGTATCAAACTCAGATGAAAAATACCCGCGATCGTTGTTGTTGTCATCGGAACGGTTCACATCCAAAAATGTTGTCGGGTCGCCGTAGTCTCCAAACCACGAGCCGCGCGAGACCATAAAGTTCCGTCCTTTAAGATCATTGCGCAGCACCTTGATTTCTTTTTGCACCAGCCTCACACTCACGCCAAGGTTCATCTCCCAGTCACGCTTGATGGACTGCGCAATCAGGTCATGCCCGCCATCACGGTTAAACAAAATCTCAATCACCGGCAAGCCCACGCCACCGGGATAGCCCGCCTCAGTCAGCAGCGCCCGCGCACCCTCAACATCAAAGCCAAGCCCCGGCGGCGACTGATACCCAGAAATTGAACCCGGCGGAATGATCGCCTCTGCCACCGTCTCGCCCGATCGTCGGATGTTCTCCACGATGCTTCGCTTGTCAACCACCATGCTCAGCGCTCGGCGCACCTTGGAATCGGCCATTGGGTTGGCCCGTCCATCCGGCAGTGTTGGCAAGCAGTTAAAGTTGTACCAATACGTGCCAAAGGTCGGGAAAACATGAATGTTCTTTCGCGGGTCCGGCGGTAAGCGACGATCAATCGCCACCGGGTCCAGCCCACGGGCCTTTAGCTTCTGATAGTCATCCCAGTGCTCGCGATAGAACGCTTCCTTCGCCTCGATCATCTCAGCACGATAGTCGGGCACAACATCGGTCAGCCAGTCCACCGTCCCCGTCTGAAACGCCATCACCTGCGCGTTTGGATCGCTCACCGATGGCATCAGGATCGAATTGGCATGAATATCAGCCTGGTTCCAGTAGTGCTCATTTCGAACGATGAGCATGTCACGCTTAAACCGCCACGATGCCAACTTAAACCGACCGTTGCTCACCAGCAGCGGCGGGCGTGCCCACTCGCTGGAAAACTCAAGCCTGCCTGTCACCGAGCTGGGCTGCTCAAACTGCTCCACAACAGGCGGATAGATCGGAAAAAACGCCTCAAACGCCATCATCTCCGTGAAGTACGCCACCGGCCGCACCAGCCGCACCACCAGCGTGTGGGCATCGGGCGCCGTTAGCCCCACAGTCTCATCAAACCGGCGCAATGTTTCTTGCCACAGCTTTTGAGCCTCCACCGGCCGCGCCACTCCGGCAGATTCCGTCTCAAACCGCTTCAACTCCGCCGCACGCCACTTGTAAAACTCGGCCCCGCCCTCAATCAGGCGGAACAAAGTCGCATAGTCGTTGGCCAGGTCCGGCAGCAACGCCCTGCGCCACGAGTATCGAAAATCCTCCGGCGTTACCGGTTTACCGTTGCTCCACTTCGCGTCTTTGCGAAGATGAAACGTGTAGATCAGCCCATCATCACTGACGGTCCACGACTCGGCAACGCCCGGGAGCTTTTCATTGCTTGTACTAAAACGATCGGCCGTGAGCAGTCCCTCGTACAACGCTGCGGCCACGCGAAAGTCCTGCAGCCAGCTCATCCGCTGCACATCAAGCGTGTTGCAATCACCACGGTTTATTATCACCAGATCCGCCTTGGGCGCAGCCGGCTCCATCAGCCCAACGCCAAGTAGGAGCACAACCAGGCACAGAACCGGTAGGACAAGCTTCCACATGCGCACGCAGGATAGTGCTACCGGCAGCCCAGACGGTCGGAATTACCGCCCGATACCGGACAGACATGGCCATCGGCAGCCCAAAGGCAACCGCCCGCGGCCACGCTCAATTACGGAACAAAGCGGTCCGCCGCGAAGTTAAACGGTGGTTTGGTCAGCCAGCCCGTTGGGCCGATCAGCTCATCAACGCTCGTCGGCGGCCTCAGTGGTTTGGCGGACTTGTCAATCAGCGTGTTGCTGAGAACCACAATGGTTCCCGCAGCGCCGGACGCCTGCTCAACCATGGACTTATCAATCCCCGGCACGTTCCGCAGACGCACAATCGCCACCGCCAAATCACCGGCATAAGCAGCCACATTCTTGTACACCGCCGCGGCGAGTTGTTTGGTCTTGCCGGAGTCATCCGTCACCACCTCACGCAGCACTCCGGCAACCCGTAGCACCGCGGGCATGAACACGGCAGACTGCGCATCTTTGATTGCTTGGGCACGTGCGCTGGCGATGGTGGCTAGATTGTCAACAACTTGGCTTTGCAGCGCCGGGCTGGCCTTGGGCTCACCAATTCGCAAGGCCATTCCAAGGCTGCGAAACGCCGCATCGCAAACGTCCGAATCATTGACCTTTGAGGCCACATCAATTAGCATTGCAACAGCCTTGTCCAGATCCGCCGGGTTCACCGCGGATTCAAACTTGGCCGTAATCTCAAACATGCGGGCAAGCCCAACAGAGGCGGCAATTCGAATCGCCGGCGCTACCTCTTTGGTCACATCAAGCGGTCCAAAGAGCACCGCCAGCGTGCCGGTTGCCCCGGCCTCACCGGCAATTCGCAGGGCGTTAATCACGGTAACCGGGCGGCCGGTAGCAACCAGTTCATCCAAAACCGGCCGCAGGGCGGCGGCATAAGCCAGCCGGAAGTTCAGCGAAGGTGCATCCGCCAGTGGCTTTAAAAGAATCCCGCGAGCGATGCGGATCGCGTCCGCATCACCCAAAAGCCCAGCCTTGTTGGCCGCGACAAACGCCTCAATTGCCTGAGTGTCCGCCGCGGAGAGCGAATCCTTCTTGGTGATGATCGCCTGAGGCAGCGGCTGAGAGGCCTGGGCAAAACCAACCGCGGGTGCAGCACCAAGGCAGGCCAAAGCCAGCAGAAGTGCGGCGACGGATCGACGGGTAGGGTTCCCAAAGTGATTCATGGCGTGGGCTACAGGCAAGGCGGTGAACGGAGATTCAACTGAGAAGCACGAAAAGTGGACCGAACGGGCCACGAACCGGAAACCGACGAAACGACCATGGCGGTCCCGGGCGGCGAGGGTAGCAATCCCACGGCGACCGCGACGACCGGGGCTTTACTTGCCGCCGCCCATGGCACCTTGCAGAGCCATCATCTTCTTGCCAAACTCGGCCCCAACCTGCTTTTCATCGGCGATTTTGCCCGATTTAATGTCTGCCGTAAGGCTCTCAAACGCACCGATGATGGCATCGCCCATCGGGCCAACCATCATGGCGACCTGTTGGCCTTTCATGCTGGCGGGTACCTTCATCAGCCACTTCCCGGAGTCTTTGATAAGTTCGGTCTTCGAGGCTTCTTCGCCGGGAATCTGCGCCATGGCCTCGTTGGCCCCTTTGGAAGTGACCTTAAACCGCTCGGGCGTCCAGCTCTTGCTCTTCTCAACATCCGACCACAGACTGCCGAACCCAGCGGCCATTGGGCCCATCATCGGGTCCGATTTGAGCACATCAGTGAAGCTCTTTTTGAACTTGGCCTTACACTCAGCATCCAATGCGATGGCAGACATCGATACCTTACTGAAAGACTCAAACGTCTTGCGCTCGCCATCGTTCTTGAAGTACATGATGCCCGCTAGCACCGACATGTCCTGCTTGCTGTTGGCCTCAATAATTTTCACCAGTAGCGGCCGAATCTCCGCTGCGATATCCCCACCCGCCGTCGCCGCAGCAGCAGCGCCATCAACCTTCGCCGCCGGAGCCGGAGCCGCCGCCGGGGCTGTATCACCCTTGGCAAGCTTGTCCAGCGTCGCGGCGAGCCGGGCCAAGCGGGCCTCATCGCCCCCGAATCCTGAGACCTTCTCTTTGAGCTCCCCATACGCGGTCCGGGCCTCCTTCATTGCTGCCTCGGCATCCTTACCCGCTGCTTCAGCCTGTGCCTGATACGAGGGTTGCTTGGCAACCGCCGGGGTCAGGGTGGCCACGCCAGCCATAGCCTCGGCCAGTCGCTGCTTTGAGCGGCCCTCGAGCAGCTTCAGATCCGCAAGTGCCTGCGCCACGGAGATACCCAGATTCTGTGCGCTCTTGCGCTGGTCCGCGGCAACATCAGCACCAAGGCCCTTGGCAACGCCGCCCGCCGCGTTGTAATACGCCTCGGCCAACCCCAGCACGCCAGCCAGCGAAGCATCTTTTACTGCATCTCGCAAGGCATCAACCTCGGCCGATGCTGATTTGGCCTGCTCAACGCGGCCCTTAATCGCACCAGATTCCTGGGCTGCGTGCAAGGCCAGCAGCGCATCGGCCGCAGTCTGGGCATCGGTGCCGGTCTCGGTCATGGACTTGGTCATCGCGGCAGCTTCATCACGAACCAGCTTTTGGCGGGCCTCAAGCGAGCTGATGGCCGCAGCCACCCGGGTTGCCCCTTCCCGAAGACCAGCCGCCTCCGCCTGTTTCGCGGTCACGGCCGGGGTAAGCCGGCCATTGTCGGCCGTCAGGTACGCCGCCTGGCGATCAAGCTCATCGGCTTGGCGATTCATCAGCGCGGCTTGCTCACCAGCTTGCAGCGCAGCAACGGCCGAGGCGTTAGAAGCATTTGTACGAACCGAAGCCGCCTGCTCGTGCAGCGCTTTGGCCCGCGAAAGCAGGTCATCTATTTTCTTCTGCGTCGCCGATACGCTGCTGGAAATCTCGCTTCGCTGGGTATCTAGATCATCAGCACGCTTGATCACTGCGGCCTTATCAGCGTTCAGACGGGCGATGTCCTCCGACAGGCTTGCCTTGCCAGCAGCGCTGGCAATGGCCGACTGCCTCCGATACACATCAGCCAGAGTTAGCACGCGAGCACCAAGCAGGACGGCCTCCTGCTCCTTCTCAGCCGCCAGACCGGCAATGACATTGCCCATCTGCTCAATGACGCGGGCCTCGAGCAGCTTGAGCGAGGCCGGATTGACATTGCCCTCTTTGATGAGCTTTTCCAGCTCATCGCGAATCTCTCGCAGCTCGACAAAGCGGCGAGACTCCAGCGAGACCATCTGCTGACCAGCGGAGGTCAGCAGCGTGACGCGGTTGGTAATTTCACGGGCTCGCGCCGCCGATTCATCCTCACCACAGCCGCCAAGCAGCGCTGCCGATGCAAACAAACCCGCCAGCAGCAGCGCCGCGGGCAGCTTGCCCACCGGGGCAAGCGCGGTGAGCGCGGTACGGGCGGAACGAACAGCGGCGGAACGGGGCGTCAAACCTGCCATGAAATCTCCTTGCAACCAAATCAAATCGCACACGCACGCCCTCCACTCCGCCATCCGGCAACGACCAGCCGACCAACCAGCCTCTCGGCGGAGTTGATCTCCCGGCGGACAGATCGCGCCGCCGGTAAACCAGCGGCGGGAACAATCTCGGGACAGAGTTTAGCCATTGTTATTCGCAAAGGAACACCGGTGCGGTTCCAGTTTGGCAACCGTTTGTGTCACCCAACTCGCAAGCGACCGGTTCTGCCTTCCTTGCAAACGATTCCTGCCTTGTAACTGATTCCTGCCTTCCAACCGATTCCTGCCTTTGAACCGATTCCTGCCTTGCGACCAACCCCAGCAGCCCACGGTCCGTCCCCCACAGCCCCGGCCCCACCCAAACTCCACCTCCACCACGGCCGCCGCACGCACCAAGCCGAACACCCGACCCGTGCGGCGACGCCAAATCACATCCCGGCCCACCGCCAGCCCACTCCAAGCCCACCCCAAGCCCGCTCCAAGCTCACCCCCAGCCCACCTGACTGTGGGCTCGCGGGTCGACTGAATCGGCACCAAACTCGCCAGAACAACCCCCGGCGAAAACCCACCTTGCATTGGCTCGAAGCCAACCACCAGCCATCAACCACCAACCACCAACCGGCCACCAGCCCACCAGCCACCAGCCACCAGCCAACCGACAAGAGAACGGAACGGGGCCCGGACGGGCGTTTGGGCGGTCTGTGCGTACTTCCGGACGGGATCGGGCTCATCCTGGCGCTAGCCGGCTTTGCAACCGGCAAGCACTTCGGCCCGATCTTTGGTCCATCGCGTAGCGGCGTGATCCGTCACACCACTGCGGCACAGCGGGATCCGTCCGCGTGCCTTTGAGCGCACACGCCGGGCCCCAAAATCCGTGTCCTCGAGGCTGGGGAGAGAAACAGAGGCAGAGGCAAGGGAAAAAGAGGAAAGCGAACAAGAGAAACAAAGCACGATGGAGCGGCGTTCAGATTCAATCGCTTATTTAATCGCCTAGAGAACTAGCCGCAAAACCGAGGCGATGAACATGCAGCGTCCGGGCCTGCGTGGAGATTTACCCACGCAGGCCGGATGCAGCAACAGGAGGAGACAGAACCAACAGCAACCCGCGGCAATTACGAGCAGCCGAGCGAAGTACCACAGTTGACGCACTTGTAGCACGCACCATTGCGAACCGTAATTGAACCACAATTGCTGCACGCCGGAGCATCGGCCGAAGTCGCCGCCATCGAAAGCTGGAACTGGCTGGTGGATCCTGAAGCCGCCGAACCGGTGAAATCCAAATCCGTCTCGGTGCGCGTCACCGTCTTGGTCTGGGTGATGTGCACGTGGGCGTGCGGCTCCTCATCAGCACCATCAAAAAGCTTGGAGGTGTGACGGGTCGAAAGGTCCTCGGTTGGCTCCGGCTTGACCTCACCCTCACCAACAAGCCCGGCCAATCGCTGGCCCGATGTTGGTGCGGCAGCCTGGGACGAAACATCAAATGAAATGGTCTGGTCAGGCTCACGCTTCGGGGCGTTGGCATCACGATACCCAGGAATGAACTCCATGCCCATCCAGCGGAAGATGTAGTCCACCAGGCTCTTGGCAAACGGAATATCCCGGTTGCTGGTCATGCCCGCGGGCTCAAACCGCTGGTGCGTGAACTTATTGACCAGCGAAGTCACCGGCACGCCGTACTGCAGAGCCACCGAGACCGAGGTCCCGATGCAGTCCATCAGCCCGCCGATGGTTGAACCTTCCTTCGCCATCGTGATAAACAGCTCGCCCGGTTGGCCATCCTCGTACAAGCCAACCGTCAAATAACCCTCATGACCAGCGATGTTGAACTTGTGCGTAATGCTCGACCGCGTGTCGGCCAGGCGGCGACGCATCGGCCGCTCCACCACCTTCTCGACGATCTTCTCGACCTCACGAATGACGATCGTCTCGATTGTCTTGATGGTTTTAACATCGGCATCATCGTCAGACTTAGTCGAGAGCGGCTGGCTCATCTTGGATCCATCACGATACAGCGCGTTGGCCTTGATGCCAAGCTCCCAGGACATGCGGTACGCCTTCGTGCAGTCTTCTACCGAGGCGTGCGACGGCAAGTTGATCGTCTTGGAGATGGCGCCGGAGATAAACGGCTGCACCGCGGCCATCATGCGGATGTGCCCCTCGGGCAGAATGAACCGCGTGCCGTACTTGCCGCACGCGTTGGCACAGTCAAACGCTGACAGGTGCTGCGGCTTCATGTGCGGCGCACCCTCGACGGTCTGACGGCCGCAGATCACGTCGTTCAGCGCCTCAACCTGGGCCTTGGTCAGCCCAAGCTCCAGCAGGAGGTTGAAGTTAAAATTGGCCTTGGCCCGCGCCGGGTCGATGCCCAGCTTCGTCAGCACCGCATCACCCAGCGTCCACGGTGCAAAGGCGAACTTCAGCTCAAACACGCCCGGTAGCGATGCACTGACTTTCTCCAGGTCCGCCGCGGCGAATCCCTTGCCCAGCAGGAATTCACGGAAGCTGGACGCGCCCGCACGAGCCGCACCCGTCGCGTCCGGCAGTGGCACCTCAACACTCAGCGTGCCGAGCATGTAGGTGATCATTTCTTTGATCTGGCTCTGGCTGTAACCCTGAGCCTCGAGCGCTGGCGTGACCGAGGCGTTGGCGATCTTAAAGTACCCGCCGCCAGCGAGTTTCTTGAACTTGATCAGCGCAAAGTCGGGCTCGACACCGGTCGTGTCGCAGTCCATAAGCAGGCCGATGGTGCCCGTCGGGGCGATCACCGTTGTCTGGGCGTTGCGGTACCCGTGCTTGATGCCCAGTTCCAGCGCATCATCCCAGCATTCCGTGGCTCGCTCCAGCAGTTCACTGGCGTTGTGCACCAGGCACTGGCCCGATTTGATCGTCGCGTGGTGAAGTGGCACCGGGCGAATACGAAGCTTCTCATACTTCTCGCTGTCACGCGACACGCCGTGGGCCGCGTGCCGGTGGTTGCGGATCACCCGCAGCATGTTCTGCGAGTCCTCTGCATATCCCGGGAACGGCCCGTGCTCCTTGGCCATCAGGGCCGACATGCGGTACGACCGCCCCG